>JAAFJB010000110.1 GCA_013297995.1 Chitinophagales bacterium
TAGCTGATGATGCCAAAGCCATAGATGAAATGATGAGGGTATGTAAGCCCGGCGGCCATATTGCCCTTACAGTACCAGCATATATGTTTTTATGGGGACCGCATGATTTGGTAAACCATCATTATAGAAGGTACACATTAAAACAACTTACCTCACTTATTCAGCCCTATCAGGGTACAATTATTTATAAAACGTATTTTAATTCCATACTATTTATTCCCATAGCGGTGTTTAGAATGGCTGTACATTGGATGGAAAAAATAAGCGGAACAAAAGCAAATAAGGAGCAATCCGATCATGCTATTTTGGGAACGAATGGATTTTTCAATGGCTTATTGGCAGGTATTTTTAAAATTGACTACTACTTATTAAAGTGGGGGGTGCGTTTTCCATCAGGTGTGTCAATCATGGTATTTTTTCAGAAACAAAAATTGGGGTAGCACTTACTATGCGGGAACAAGCAGCAAATGGGCTATTCATAATATCTTTAACACAATAGATTCAAATAAATATGGCGTCGTGGAAATCATATTGGAAAAAAAACCCTAAGCTATTTATGCGAGTGATGGAAAATAGTACGCGCTATTTTTCTGAGCAATTATTAAAACACCAACTCATTGCTGGCAGTGATACTATATTAGATTTTGGTTGCGGGCCGGGTAATTTTGCACAGGAAATAAAAGGCAAAGTAGGTAGTTATTATGGGGTAGATATTTCTGAAAATTATATTGAGCAGGCGAATAAAAAGATGGGAGCATTTCCTGAATTTAATTTTCTTCACCTTCATACAAATAATTCTTTTACCGAATTAAAGCAGTTTTCTGAACAGGGTAAATTATTCCACTCCATCATTATTTTTAGTGTGGTGCAGTATTTTAATAGTAAGGAAGAAGTATTGGAATTATTAGAAAATTGCAAGTGTATTTTACATCCAACCGGAAAAATAATATTGGCAGATATTTTAGAAAATGAGAAGGGGGTATGGCAAGATTTATGGAGTATTTGTATGCATAGTATAGCCCATAATTATTTTATGAGCTTTCTATTTTTTATGGCAAGAATAAAATTCTCCCATTATAATACTGTTAAAAATAAATGTATGCTATTGCACCTCACACAAGCAGAAGTTGAAGAAATTTGTAAAAAAACGGGGCTTACCTTTTCTATTTTACCCAAAATCACACTTCAAAAAAGTAGAAACAGTTTTAGCATTGCACTTAAATAAGCTAAGTAGTATTGCCATTAGCAGCAACAAAAAAAGTCAATCCTAGCCATTTATGCAGCACTGAACAATCATTTTTATGAAGCGACAATACAAATTGTATAACGGAAACCCATTAACTTTCAAGAGCCCAATTTTTGGGAGAAATGCTTGTAATATCATAAATTTTCTTTGTTGCCTGCAAGGCTTCCAGACGTAACAGACTAACTTCTCAAAACATAAGATAAACAGAAAATGACTTATAAAATTTTGCCACCCAACAAATGAGATTCAGAGCAACTCAAAATATTTTATGACATAGTTGTCGAAGGTGGTCAAGTAATGGTTAACAGGCTTGAAAATCGAATTAAAGGGGCTGACTTCCTTTCATTTTGCGAAAGTGAAAATGAATTAGTCGGTGTGGCTTCAATTAAGAACCCTGACAATGCTTACAAAAAGGACACTTTTAGAAAAGCGAATGTTGAAGAACTTTCAGACAACTATAATTTTGAAATTGGTTATGCAGTTACAAAAGAATCACATCGCAGAAAAGGTATTAGTGAACAGTTAATTAAATCACTTATAAAGAACAGCAATTCAAAATCTTTTTATGCAACTACAAAGAATGACGGAATGCCACGCTTATTGGAAATAATTGGATTTGCTAAACTTGGAGACAACTACTTAAATAACGACAACGAAACTTTAACCCTTTATCACTTCAACACAAAATGACATTAGATTAGGAGCTTAAAAAATAACTTACATTGGTGCTTAGATGTAGTATTTAAAGAATACATTAGTGCCAAACAAGCTGGTAATGCAGCAGAAAATTTTAGCATGATAAGCAAGGCAAGTTTAGCTATCCTAAAAAAGGATACCTCCACCAAAAGCAGCCTAAAAAGAAAAAGACTCAAAGCTGGATGGAATAATCAATATCTCGAAACCCTATTAGGTAAACATATTTAAATGCGTTTGCCCTAAACCTGCTACTTCTCGGCATGCTCGATGGAGAAATTTATTGTACCTTAGTTCCTCGTGTAGTTTTTTTTCGTTGTCATATTTATTTGTTTGCTTAAAGTTACTTATCTTAATCGAATGCTACCGAAGGTTTAGTTCAACATTCGGTTTGGCAATATGGCGGGCAGAAGGAAAACAATGAGCATTTGTATTTCAATTGGGCTGTGATTCCAGCAGATTTTTTTCAATTTGGCTATTTGTTGTTATCTTCATCATCAGTTCTTTATTGTGTTTCAGTTCCAGCATGACGTTATAAATTTGGCTAATGAAGAACACATCAGCAATATTGCAATCATCAACAGCAGTTACAGGCTTGACGGAACGCTATTGCCCAAACTGCAGCAAGCCCTAGCAGTTATCGGCAACCCTAACAGACCACACTATAATTAAGATGACAACTAAATATTTTGACAAATTATTAGCCGAAATTTCAAAAACAGGAAAACCAAATATTGAAGACAGCGAATATATTAGTCAATTTTTTATACCAATAAATTCGGCAAGAAATTCAATTTTAGAAGAACAAGATAAAATTCCGAAATACTTGTATTTCATAAATTCTGGTTTTATGCGACTGTTTTACTATGACCAAAACGGAGAAGAACAGACAACTTTTTTATGTTCACAAAACGGTTTTATTGCCTCTTTTTCATCACTAATAAACCAAACAAAAGCTACAGAGAACGTTGAATGCATAACCGACTGCGAATTTTTAAAAATATCTTTCATAGATGCTAAACAACTTGTAGAAAAAAGTGAGACTTTCAAGAATTTTTTTTTAGTTATGTTTGAAAAATCTATCTCATTAGCAACTTCAAGAGCCAATGATTTAGCATCATTAAATGCAGAACAACGCTACCAAAAAATGATTGACCAACAAGCACACTTTATTCAAAATATTCCGCTTCAATACATTGCTTCATATTTAGGAATAAAACCACAAAGTTTGAGTAGAATTAGAAAAAAAACTATTAAGTAACATTTGTGAAGTAGATTAAACTTTTGTTTATAAACCTTTGCATTTCATTTAACCATATTTGAAAATGGAAGCTATAAACGAAATCTTAAATCAACTTCCTACAGCGTTTGGACAATCATTGATGAATTACGGAATAATCGTAATTGTTTATTTAGTTGTGTGGAAACTATTAAAAAAACGACTTAAAAATTGGAGAATACAATTGAAAGAACGTGTTGATGCAAATCAAATCAAGTCAGAATTGTTAAACAGTCTCTTTACTCTAATAGCAAGTACCATATTTGTGCTTATAATTTATTTTTTAAAATCAATTGGCTACACGAAAATTTATACCGACATAAATGAGCATTCAAAATTCTTTGCATATGGTGGTTTTTTTATTTTTTTGCTTCTAGACGACACTTGGTTTTATTGGGTACATCGAATTTTGCATCACCCAAGAATTTTCAAGTACATTCACAAAGTACATCATAAAAGTATTGACGTAAATCCATTTACTTCTCTTTCCTTTCATTGGGCAGAAGCCTTATTGCTTACATTTTGGATTGTGCCAGTTAGTATGATTTTCCCAATGTATGTTCCTGCACTTGGAATATTACAAATTTGGGGCTTTTTAGACAATATAAAATCTCATCTTGGGTATGAATTTTTCCCGAGTTGGTGGAATAAGAGTTTGGGGAAGTTAATGACATCAAGCACACACCATAATATGCACCACAGTAAATTTAACGGTAATTATGGAGTTCATTTTCGCATTTGGGACAGACTTTTAGAAACAGAATTTAATGACTACGAAAAAACATTTGACGAAATACAAGACCGAAAAAATATCATGACTTCGTGACAATGTCTTTCTCAAATTGATAGGAGCAAAAGCTATTTGCTCCTTTTTAGGGTCTCCATTTTGGGCAATAAGGTAACAGGCATATCGGGTAAGCATAATATCCGGTACTTCTGTGCTTGCCCCTTTGGGCATACATACACATTTCACCTGCCCTGTATATTGTTGTTCCAGTGCTTTTAATGCCAACAGGTTATCGCCATGTATCAGCATATTTTCGCTTTTGGGGTCTCCAAAACTTTTATTGGGGTCTTCTATTAATATACGTGGTTCCAGCTTGGGTTCGTTGCCCTTGCCTATCCAGGTGAGTTCTAATTTTTGTAATTGCCTAGCCATTGTAAATATTGTCTGAACTATGATTTTTGGGATTAAAGGATTGGTATGATTTAATAAGCCGAAAGGTCAACCTGTTGGAATAAATTTAGAGAATGACCTATTGCATTTAATTCCTTATGCTCCCTTGCTAAACGGCCTATAATCATGGCTGGATGGGTATTGAACTTTTCAGCAAATTCATAAATGGATTTTTTGGAAAGTGGAATGTTATCCAATACCTCTTTTTCTTGGCTTTTGGTAAAGGTGTATTTAACTGCAAACTCATTGGCTTCATCCTCTTTAACTTGTTCTTCTGCTGAGTATTTAAGTCCTTCTACAAACACATCTCTTTTGCCATGCTTAATGATATGCCCGGCTTCATGAAAAAATGTAAACCAAAAAATATCGTTCCTGTTATATAAATTTGATAGCTGAATTAATGGGTTGTCGTTTAACCATCGAGTAGAACCATGTAATTGTGTTTTAGGCAAACAAGGCGTGTGTACTACTTTTACACCTGCACTATTGCATAAAGATTGAAGTTGAGAAAAGAAATCAGCGGGTTGCTGTGCCATTACATTTTTAATCTCTAACAAAGCGTCTTTAAACTTTGAAGCATTATAAGCAGGAACTTTTATTTTTTCTGCTGAGTGTTCACCTTGTTTCAACCATGCGGCTACCGCAAAAGGATTTTTATTGTTTTGAGTACTCATGCGGTAAGCAGCTTCATATACATTTTTGTGGTAGTAATTGTAGTATGCCTCTTGGCCTGTTACTCCAAAAAAAGCATACAGGGCATTTGCCATACTTGCAACACTTTCCTCAAAAGTTATCCAATTCAATTTTTTCATTGCAGCCAACGGAAAGTTCACAATAAACTCTTTAGTGTTGAGCAATGCTTCTGCATGTTCAATTTCTGCCAATTCTAAGCGGTAATTCTTTTCTCTTTCTAACCAAAACTCAGCTTCAATACCTAAAACCAATTCCAATTGGATTGCGGTTTCGGGAGTAATGGCAGTTTTTGCTTTTATAATTTCGTTAATGGTTTTAAGAGGTCTATCCATTCTCATTGCTAAAATGGGTTGACTAATTCCCTTAATTTCCATCGTTTCAGCCAAAGTATCGCCTGGTGGTGAAATCAATTGTCTGGCAATTTCTATTTCTTTTAAATTCTTGTACATGATGCTTTGTTTTTTTTAGTGATAATCTGTTCCAATAGCTAGAATTAGAATATCAGTTACTTGTTTCCAATCAAGGCCGCCATCTTCTTTTGTAGGTATTGGGTCGTGGTTTGGTTCAAAAATAATTCTGTGATTGCCTGAAATGTCAACCGCTAGTAATCCCTTGTAGTTACCTTTTAGTTCATGACAATTTGCGGCAGGAATATTTCTCATGGTTTCTAAAGTAGGTGCTGCTTGTAATTCGTTTTTACGTTGATTAACAAGCTTAGCTCTAGTGCCATAATTTGCCCCAATTGCTGATAAAGTAGCCACCGATTTTTCTAACTTTCTATTCTTGTAATCTAATTTCATGCAAAGGTAAGTATAATTTATCAAAAAACATTAACCCAAAAGGTTAAATAATTTAAACAATATTCCATCTTATCGTAAACAGTTCAATTTCGGTAGTTTGTTGTTTCAATCGTTGTTCTACTTCGTCTAACAATTTGTCTTTACGGTTTTCAATTTCATCTTCGTTTTGGTATTGGTTGTATCGCTTATCAGCTAATTTTTTTTCAAGGTGTTTGATGATGCGTTGTTCTTTTACTTTCTGCTCTAAGTTAAGCAATTTACGGGCTTCTGTTTTGCAGGTTTTAATTTCCTTATCCAGTTCCTTTATTTCAAACTTTATGCTGTTTCTTACATCCTCACTCCAGTTTTCTAACTTAGCTACTTCTTCATTAAAAAAGTGGTGGTTTCGATTGCGGTTTTCTTCAATAATACCCAACTGATGGGTATGGTATATTTCTCCGCATTTGGCTTTTTCAGTGTTAGTAAATGGTAGGCTTAGTATTTGGCGTGGAATTGGGTGATGCTCATTTCTTCTTAGCTGCTAATTTAATTACTTGCTCACGGCTTGCATTGCGTTGATGGCTTTCCAATTTGCTCACAAAGGGAGCAGCCACTTCTAAAAAGGGAGCAGCCTGACTAAGGAGCAAATGCTTGCTCTCTCTTTGTTTTCTTATAGTTTCACCAAAAGCCATGTATTCAACTAATTTTGACTTGTTAAAAATAGTCAAACAAAAGCAAAAATGCACAAAAGTGAAGAAAATGGATAAATCTATAATTGACTACATATCACAATATATCAAACTTTCAGAAAATGAAAAAGAAATCATTACTAAGCAAAACTTTATTAAACAATACAAGAAAAATGATATCCTCCTTTCAGAAGGGAAAATTGCAAATGATTGCTATTTTGTAATTCAAGGTTGCGTAAGAGCATACCATATAAAATATGGGGAAGAACGTAATACTGACTTTTTTTTTGAAAATCAAACAATCACACCTATTAGTTATCAAACCAAACAACCTTCCCAATATTATTTGTGTTGCTTAGAAAACTGCGTGATTGCAGTTGGTAATGAAGAAAGAAACCAAAAACTTTTGGAGCAAATTCCAAATTTATCGTTACTAATTTCAAAAATGAACGAAAATCTGCTTATTCAAAAGACAGTGGAGTTTGACGATTTTAAAAACCATAATCCAGAAGAAAGGTATTTATTACTTCTGAAAAATAGACCTGAATTTTTAAATCGTATTCCATTATATCACTTAGCCACTTATTTAGGCATTACCCAAATATCTTTAAGCAGAATACGAAATAGAATTTCAGAAAAGAATGCTTAGATTTCATTTATTATCTTTTGCTAATATTTTTCAGAAACACAGATTATAATTTTGCACGTAAAACTTAACCACAACGCAAAATTATGACAGATTACAATTTCAATAAACTTACTGCTAAACTTACAGGTTGGTTTTTTATTGCTGCCGCAGTTTCATCCATAATTGGGCTAAAACTATATGACCCTATTTTGAATAATAGCAATTTCTTGCTAGCCGCAACCAATAGTTATTCCCAAATTGTATTTGGTGC
>JAAFJB010000111.1 GCA_013297995.1 Chitinophagales bacterium
TTCAGGTTTGGATCCTGAAAATGATGGAGTGCCAGTAACCAGACAATTTATTTTTGGCATCAACGCTTCATTTTAATCACTTAGTATAAATTAATAAATATGAATAAGAATATATTTAAAGTCACATTGCTTTTTTTATTCTCTGGGATGGTTGCCATCTTGGGGTGCGATAAGAAAAAATTAGATTTATTACCCACTGGGCCTACAGAGGCAAATTTCTTTGCCAGTGAAACAGATTTTAACCGTGCCGTATTAGGAGTGTACGCTAAAATGTCTGATTTTTACCAATATAATGGGAGTGCTCCTAGTTCACCCATGACCATTTTTCTATTAATGGGAGATGATATTACTACAAATAACTCCAATGAGGAACTGGAAATATTTTCTCCCTTGCAATCTGCCAGTGGAAGACCGAGCCATCTTTATTCGAGGCTATACCAAATGATTGCACGCGCCAATGTGGTGCTCTCAAAAGTAGATGGTCCTGAAGCCTCTATTTACAAAACCCCTAATCTTAAAAATAGCCACAAGGGAGAAGCTTTGTTTCTACGTGGGTTTGCCAACTATTATTTATGGAATTATTTTGGCACAGCTCCTGTTAGAAATAACAGGGTAGTGGATGCGGCTGATTTTAGACCATCCAATTCTACGGGCAATCAGTTATTGGATCAAGCCATAAAAGATTTTACCGATGCTGCTGCTTTACTGCCCGCTTCTTGGGATCAGGCCAATCGTGGTAGAGTAACCGCTAATTCAGCCAACGGATTCTTAGGAAAATGCTTGGTATTTAGGGCTTCTGCCACCAATGCTGCAGCCGATTATACCGCTGCCATTACTGCTTTTAATAAAATTTCAGGCTTGAGCTTGGTACCTAAATTCCAAGATAATTTTTCGGATGCTACAGAAAATAATTCAGAGTCTTTATTTGAATTTCAAGCAACCAATGCGTTTGGAGGAAATAATCCTTGGTTAGATAATGACTTTGACAATGCAATTGGAGACATGACAGTTTATTGGGGGTATTACAGCGACCATTGGTCTCTATTTGGAAATTCAAGATGGTTTGGTACTTCAAAACTACAAAATGCTTTTCAGCTAGGTGATCCCAGATTAGAATTTACAATTAGCCCTTCTAGAACCGTTAATAAATATGTAACCATGGACAATAGCGGTGGTGATCCTGGCTCGAAAGACAATTATAGAATCTTACGATTGGCGGATATTAAATTGTTGCAAGCTGAAGCGGTATTACAATCCAATGGATCAACAGCTACTGCCATTGGCTTAATTAATGAAGTAAGAACCCGAGCTAGGGAAATGGTACCTGCTGGTACGGTTCCGGCTAATTATTCAACTGCCGAAACCAACAAAGCAACCATCATGAACTGGATCATGAATGAGCGTTTTATTGAACTAGCAGGGGAAGGCCAGCGTTGGTTAGACCTAAGAAGATGGCATATGGGTGGTGCTATCACTCTAAACAGTGCTTTTTTTGGATCAAATGTTACCGTGCAATTTAGTGCCCCTAAGCATTTATTATTGCCTATTCCTAATAGCGAATTGGATGTGAATCCAAATATGAAACCAAATTTTGGGTATTAATTTTTTTCATAAATAAGCAGTCGGTTAGAAAAGGTTCTCAATTGAGAACCTTTTTCTATGGCTGTGTTGGTAGGCTTTTGCTTAATGTAAAAAATAAAATATGAACCGATTATTTACCATTACTTTTTTTATTTTTCTAGCTTCAACCACTAAAGCCTTGGTGAAATTACCCAGTATTTTTGCGCAGCATATGGTTGTACAAAGAGATAAACCCATTGCAGTTTGGGGCAATGCAAGTGCAGGTGAAAAAATAAGGATTGTTTTTCATAAACAAGTAAAGTCAGTAGTTGCCAGCCAATCGGGTGCTTGGAAAATTCAATTGCTCCCAGAACGAGCCGGGGGGCCTTATGAAATGACCATCACTGGAGAAAATACCATTCGGGTTAAAGACATACTGGTGGGGGATATTTGGGTTTGTTCGGGACAATCCAATATGGAAATGAAAATTGGGAATTGGGGTTTTATTCACAATTATGAAACTGAAATTGCTGCTGCTAACTATAGCAGTATTCGTCAATTTGAAGTACCACTTACCACCGCTACTACCCCCCAAACCGATACCCGTGGGGGTGAATGGCTGCTTTGTAATGCTAATAATGCAGCTAAATTTTCTGCGGTTGCTTATTTCTTTGCACGAGATTTATATAATACAATGCATATTCCCATTGGTATAGTAAATAGTACTTGGGGTGGCACCAATATTGAGACCTGGATTAGTAAATCTTCTTACGAAAAAAGTTCATCTTTTTCTTATTTAATGAATGGTCTGAAAGAGATTAAACTAGATGAATTAATCATTGCTAAACAAAATAAATACAACCAACGCATTGCCGAAATTAAAACAAGGCAAATAGCCCTTGGAAGCGATACCACTGCTTGGAAACAAGTAGACTATAACGATCAAAATTGGGGTAGCTTACAACTACCCGGTATTTGGGAAGATCAGGGACTCGACTATCTTGATGGTGAAGTTTGGTTGAGAAAAACAATTGAGCTTACCAATAAGAATCTAGTTGAGCCAGCTAGTTTGGAATTGGCTATGATTGATGATATGGATGAAACTTATATGAATGGCGTAAAACTGGGTGCTACCAATGGATATAATCTAAAGCGTTTGTACACCATACCAAAAGGTATACTTAAGGTTGGCAAGAATATAATTGTAATTAAAGTAAACGATACGGGTGGTGGGGGTGGAGTTTACGGCAAATCTGCCGATATGCAATTGTTGCTGGGAGCACAAAAAATAGCACTGGCTGGTAGCTGGAAATATTCTATTGGTTTAATGAAAGAAACCCAAATAAGTGCAGACCCCAACAGCTTTCCTTCTCTACTATATAATGCAATGATTCATCCCCTTACTTATTTGGGTATTAAGGGCGTAATCTGGTATCAAGGCGAAGCAAATGCAGGACGAGCTTTCCAATATAGAACCGCCTTCCCACTCTTAATAAAAGATTGGCGTGAGCAATGGAAACAAGGGGATTTTCCATTTTATTTTGCACAGCTATCTAGCTGGCATGCCGATTATGGCAATAGTAAAATTGGCAGCACTTGGGCTGAGATACGAGAAGCGCAAGCTGCTGCACTTAACTTGAAAAATACGGGAATGGCTGTTACCATTGATATTGGTGATTCTGCTGATATTCATCCCAAAAATAAATTAGATGTTGGGAAGCGACTGGCTGCCATAGCACTCAACAAAACCTATCATAAAAAAAATACTTACAGTGGGCCTGAATTATCAACGTATAAACTGAATGGGAATACCATTGAATTGAATTTTAAATTTGCAGAAAGTGGGCTAATGATAAAAAACGCCAATGGCAGCTTACAAGGTATTGAAATAGCAGGTTCTGACCAGCAATTTTATCCTGCCCAAGCCACCATTGTAGGCAGCCATAAACTGCTAGTGTTTAGCAAAGCTGTATCTTCTCCTGTGGCGGTAAGATATGCTTGGGCAGATGATGCTGGTGCAGCCAACCTGTTTAATAAAGCTGGTTTTCCGGCAGCACCATTCCGTACTGATCAATGGAAGGGGATTACTGAAATGAGTAAATACCAAATGGCTTTTGACTAATCTAACTCAAACAGTTTTTGCCTAGTAACTTTTATAAAATATACCCATGCTAAAATTCATCCTATTTGCTCCCTTTGTTTTAATAGTGCAGTTACATTTATTTGCTCAAATTTATCAGCCCAAGCATGCAGCTAAATGGAAAGAAATTGATACATATATTCAAGCCAACTGGATTAAACAAAGAGCCGTATCTAAAGATTTGCCCCTGCCTTATATTACCGTTTGGCCAGGCCTTCCTTTTATGTTTTATTGGGACAGTTATTTTATTAATGAAGGGTTATTAATGGGTAAGCTAGACAGTTTTGCCAGAAATAATACTGCGAATCTTCTGTACGCAGTAGATAAGTTTGGATTTATTGGGAATGCAGTAGTTACCGATTGGGGAATGAATCGCTCACAGCCGCCCTATTTGTCTACCATGGTAAGAACTATTTATGAGCAATCAAAACCTAAAGACACCAATTTCTTACGCAATGCTTACAAAACATTGTTGAAAGAATATTTGTTTTGGACCGATACTTCTAAAAATGCTATTGAGAATCATTCCACAAGTGTACCCGGATTACAAAGATTTTTTCACCATGCTACCCATCAAGAATTGGTGATACTTTATGGTGAATTGGCCGATCGTTTTGGATTTTCAAGGAATGTTTCTGATAGTGAAAAAATTAAAATAGCCACGCCTTTTGCTGTGGAAGCTGCTTCGGGTATGGATTTCACCACTCGATTTGAGCATCGGAGTTCCGATTTTATTTCAGTAGAGTTGAACAGCCTTCTTTATCTCTATGAAATTAATTTTTCGTGGATGGAAAAAATCTTAACAATACCCAGTTCAAAAAATTGGTTACAACTTGCAGAACAAAGAAAATTATTAATCAACCAGTATTGTTGGGATGAAGCGCGTGGATTATACCTCGATTATGATTTTGTACAAAAAAGAAGGAGTAAAGTTGCTGCTGTAACTGCGTTTCAGCCAATGTGGGCAGGCATTGCTTCAATTCAACAGGCAAAAAGGCTGGTTCAAAATCTACCATTGCTAGAAACAGATTGGGGAATAGCCACCGTAGAAAAAACAGGTGAAATAAAAAATTACCAGTGGGGTGAAACTTCTGTATGGGCACCTATGCAATTGATGGTAGTAAAAGGGTTGGCTAAATATGGATATACACCTGTTGCAAAGCGAATAGCTGCTAAGTACCTAGACTTGGTGGCAAATAATTATTTGAATCCCACTCCCTCTTCCTTCAAAGAAAATGGGGTGGTAACCAATAGAAAAAAATCAACCATCTACGAAAAATACAAAGCAGATGGAACTATCAACGATGATGAATACAACGCATCTGAAATGTTTGGATGGACGGCAGGAAGTTTTCTTTGGTTACACGCTTATTATTCAAAGTTAAAAAAATAATAAGCGTGTAAACTAGTAGTAATTATTGTTCAATTACATTCCCATCAACCAATGTTACTACACTATAAGGTGGTAGTATGATATTATCTTTTGATGCACGGCTGCTGCTTTTAGTACAGTTGTCTGCAGCATTTGCAGTGGTTAAATAGTAGTCGAAATTATTGGGAATATTAGCACCTGATAAATTAAGCTTAACTTGTTTGTCGCCATTGTTAATAATAACTACCGTAAACGCCCCCATAGCAGTATGCTGATAAGCAGAGGCAAAAATACCCGCAGATTCATCATAGGTTAGTTTTATCATTTTAGCCCCTGGCCGTATAAACCTATAAAAGTGTTTTGAAACAAAATATTTTTTGCCCCTTTGTTCGGTATGTTTCATTAAAGTGAATTCACTAATGCCATCAGTCGCGCTGCCCTGCCACCACACCCATGCAGATGCATTGCCATGATACAGTGCTGCGTGCATATCCATAGCAAGATTAATAGCGCCAGATTTAAAAGTATTATTGCCCAACCAATTTTCTCCATAACCAGAAGTTTCCGTCATCCAATAAGGCTTGTTTGCCACTAGTGAATGTTCAGCTTTTGTAGTATTCCATAGTTTGGCAAGTTGTGAACTTGCGGTTGGAGAAATACCATCATTATAACCATGAACCGCCAATAAATCAATATTCTCTAAAACCTTAGACTCTTTAACTAGGTTGGCATTATAAAACCATTGCCGATCATTTCCGCCTTCTAAGCTCAACATATTTTCTGTGCCAAAAACCTTAACGTTTGGAAACCTGGTTTTTAAAACAGGTATGGCAGCTTTCAACATATTACTATAACTACCTGCACTTGTGTTTAATGGTTTATAATAGCAAGAATTAAAGGGTTGTTTAAAGAGCGGCTCATTTTGGGGACTAATAGCATACACGTCAATTCCTAAATTCTTATATAACTGAACACCATCAGCCAGCCAGTTACCAAATTCAGTATATTTTGCAGGGTCCAATGCGCCACCATTTTTTGCACCACCAGGGTTGGGTGTACCAGAGATGGGATCTTCATTTGCATTCAATGCGCATTTTAAAGTAGCAGGCGGCGACCAAACTGTAAAAATGAATTTAAGTGGAATCTTTTTCGCCAAGGCAATTTTATGTAAACCTTCAACAACTGGCTTCTGCTTGTCCCAATTCGCATCTTGTATTACAGTAGGCGTAGCAGGTGGATAGTATTCATTCCTCCAAATAGTTGTGCCAAGATCTTCTAATACTTGGGTAGCCCAAGCATCGGTATACAAATTTGCGGAATTACCCCACCATACATCCCTCGCTCCAAAAAAACCAAAGCCATCAATATTTTGAAATGTAACAGATGGATCAATGGTAATAGTACTGAGTTTCTCAACAACTGGAGGAACTACAGGTGGTATAATTGGAGCTGTAGCTTTTTTACCGCAACTAAGTAAAGAGCACAAAACTAGAATTAGCGCAAAGCTGAAAAATTGATTTTTGGTTTTATGTATCATAGCATAGTAAATTTAATGTGTATACCTATATCTGTTATAAAATTAGGTGATTCACATAAGTCCACTATCCTGTACTGTGCGGTAAACTCTGTTATATTTCTTTTAATACGGCCCTGGTAATGTCTAGCGTTTTGTCAATATCTTCCTTTGTATGCGCGTAGCTTACAGATCCTTGTTTACAAGCAATAGGAATATGGTAGATTCCTTTTGCAATTAATGCTTTTCTATATTTTAAGTCAAAAGCAAAATCAACATCTTCTAAAATATCGTGTAAATCTACGGGTGCTTTTTCTGTAAAATAAATGCAATAGGCAGAAGCATTATTAGAGAGTACTGTTGGAATTCCTTTCTCTTTAAAAATTTCCGTTAACCCACTGTACAATCTCTGGCTGGTTTCATTAATTGAACTATAAATAGCAGGATTATTTAATATTTTAAGGGTAGCAATGGCGGCTGCAGCATTTACTGGATGTGCATTATAAGTGCCCGCAATTAACACGCGTTTAGCAGGATCTGGTGAATCAAACAATTCCATAATTTCTTTTTTGCCCCCTACTACTCCCAACGGATAACCGTTAGCAATAGCTTTGCCAAATACAGATAAATGGGGAGTAACACCTGCCACAGTTTGGTAGCCTCCTAAAGCAGAGCGGAATCCTGTTTTTACTTCATCAAAAATACAAACAGTTCCATTTTTTTCACAGAGTTCAATCAACCCTTTTAAATACCCTTCTTGTGGCAAAACAACGCCTAC
>JAAFJB010000112.1 GCA_013297995.1 Chitinophagales bacterium
TGGTAAAAGATTATCAAGTAAAACGTGTAGAACAATTATTAAATGATAGACCAGTTAGAAAATTTAATTACTTAACCCCTAATCAAGTGCTACAACAAAAAATTGCACTTATTACTTGAACTTACAATAAAGCTAAATCTAAAAACAAACAATTAGACGAATTATTTCTCTATATCAACCAAGAACTTTCAGAAAGCACAGCTAAAAGCAAAAAGAAACCGCAATATCAGTTAGATATTGAGAAAGCCGCAAAGACAGCAGGAATAATTGTTCAATGGCGAGTTCCAAGTAATTTTGAATTACAATTGTCTTTGCCTGACAACAAATACATCAATGACATTTTTTTCAGCCTTGACCCAAACGAAGGAGATTTACTTGATGAGATTTCTAAACACAACGAGAATATTTTACAAGCAATTCAGACAGAAATAACATTCGGAGACAAACAAATTAAAATTGACCGAAGTTCTGTTGTTGAATCAATAGCTAATGCTTCTCAAAAGAAAAACAATATAATCATTTCGGGCGAAGGTGGATGCGGTAAAACCGCGATTTTCAAAGAGTTTTATAACTCATACTTTAAGAAAATACCCATTTGTGTTTTTAAAGCAAATGAACTTAATGTAAAGCACATTAACGACATATTTCACATAGACCATAAATTTACATTTGCACAGTTTCTCAATGCCTATAAGGACGAACCACTTAAAATTTTTGTAATTGATTCCGCAGAAAAACTTGCAGAAATTTCTAATAACGATATTCTTACAACTTTAATACAAAAGCTGAAAGATAATGATTGGAATATCATTTTTACAACACGCTACGCTTATCTTAACGATTTAACTTTTCACATTAAGGAGAATTATCAGTTGCCTTTTGAGGTGAATGACGTTTCTTTGATTGGTTCCGATGAATTAAAGTCACTAGCAGTTGTATTCAAATTCTCACTTCCCGACAATCAAAAGTTCTCAGAACGACTTAGAAACTTGTTTTATCTAAGGGAGTATGTTCAACAATATTCAAACATTGACAAACAAGGAAATTACAAGGGATTTATTGACTTGCTTTGGAAAAAGCGAATACAAAATAATGCTGTTCAAAAGGACAACCTGGAAATTCCAGACCCATTGACCCCATTCCCTAGAGAACCTTTACCCATCATCACCATTTTTCAATGACCCATCTTCGCCAGATCAAATTGATCCCCAAAATGTATTGAATTTCATACGGTTGTATCAATTTTACAAATACTGTACAGAACTAATTTATACAGGGTCAAGCAGAAATGGCATCGTGGGTAATAAAATGGTGGTTTTTCCATGCAATGGGCTGGTCTACTTGACCCGTAGCCGTTAGCAGAAATTTTTGACCGACACAAAATTTCAAAATAAAGTTTCATTATAGAGAAACTTTTATTATCTTTGTTTTTTAAGACAAAGTGCTGAATGGACAACAAATTTGAAATCGTTTTATTGGCAGAAGCATTTGAATTTATAGGATTAGGTAGATAGTTCTCGCAGGTATTAAAAAGAGTTGGCGGTAGCTAATATTATTAGTAATTTACAGCTAAATTAATTAGCTATGTTTAAAGGGATCAATGCTATTGAGTTTTCGAAGCGGTTTAAAACCAATGAGGATTGTTACCGTTATTTGATGTCTATTAAGTGGAACAAAGATTTTGAGTGTTCCCGATGTGGTTGTAAAGAGAGTCATAAGGGCAGGTTGTTTTATTATAGAAGATGCAAGGGTTGCAGTTATGATGAAAGTGTTACCGCCAATACCGTTTTTCATGGAGTAAAGATGCCTATGTTGAAAGCATTTCATATGTTGTTTAGGATTACATCAAAGAAAAAAGGGATGTCAACCATTGAACTAGGCACAGAAGTTGGCGTGCAACAGAAAACGGCTTGGTTATTTAAAAGAAAGGTACAGGCAGCAATGAAAAAAGACAAAGACGATAAGTTAGATGGCAACGTGGAAGTAGATGAAACCCTTATTGGTGGGTATTCTACATTCAAAGGCAGAAGTACTGAAACAAAAGAAGCCCTGTTTGTAGCAGTAGAAGTTTTGCCAGATGGCAGAACTGGTAATATCGCATTACAGCATATAGAATCGTTCAAAGCGGATGAATTAAAGTATGCCATCAAGGGTCATGTTTCAGCAGATGCATTGATTAAAACAGATGCGCATCGTTCTTATCAAAAGTTAGCCAAAGAGCTGAAAAATATTACCATCAGTTACTCAGAAAAAGGAACTGCAATGGAAGCATTACACAAACAAATTATGCAGTTTAAAAATTGGTTGCGAGGAACACATCACCATTGTTCAAGTGAATATTTGTTTGCCTATACTTCTGAATACGAATACCGGTTCAATAGAAGAAATAAGAGAAAGAACTTATTCAATGATATTTTAGTAAGAATGATGCACCAAATACCCCATCCTTACAATTATCTAAAAACCCTTTGCGTTTATAATACCTAATCCTATGAATTTTTAAAGTCGCTTGACATAAAGCATTCCAATAAAATACTTTTTAATATAAGAAAATCCCAACAGAAAAACGACCCAGAACTTTTTAAAAAATTAACAGACGAAATTTGGGAATTTAGAACTTTATATCAAGGTCTACAATATAGAATGTTAGCATTTTGGGACAAGACAGACAATAAAAATACATTAGTAATTTCGACACACGGATTTATAAAAAAACAAAGTAAAGTTCCGCAGAACGAAATTTCAAAAGCAGAAACACAAGGCAAAAAATATTTTCAAGACAATTTAAAAAATACGAAATGAAAACTTACACTTTAGACGAAGTACAAGACAAAATAATTGGTAAGAAAGGAACACCAAATAGAGAAAAATTTGAATACGAACTTCAAATGGATTTAATTGGAAAGGCGATTAAAGAAAGCCGACAAGAACGTAAATTGACACAAGAACAATTAGGTGAATTAGTTGGAGTACAGAAAGCTCAAATTTCACGACTTGAAAGCAATGCAAGTAATGTAACTATAGACACCTTGATGAAAGTATTTGCAGCATTGAAAGCAAAAGTGAAACTACAAATTGAACTGCCAAACGCTAAATTTAACTTGGCAAGATAAAACTTCTGCTAACTGGGATGTAGTTCAGATTGTACTAGGTGTATTTGTAGCTTTCGGGTTGATATTAATTAGTGGGTGGTTCCTATTTTAATACCTTTTTTTGTAATAAACTTTTGTTAAGCCAATTACTCACCTTACCCACTTTGTATTTCATGCGGTTGCTTTTTATTACCCAGTAATTTTATTTTAATCATAAGCTATTCATTTATTGATGGTGATCCTCTATCGTGATTATACACAATGCTTTTTTCAAGCATACGAACTTTTACTGGTACCTGTACTTTGGGTGGTGGTGCTGGTAACTGCATCATCGCAAAAAGTTCCCTTAACCGCTCAATGCGCTTATAATTCTTTAAATAACAATAGTGCCTGATCTTTACAAATCCCTTGGGTAGTATATGTTGTTCATAGCGGCGAATAAACTCTGGTATTTTTAATACCATCACAAAAATTAACAAAATTGAGTAACTTTGAATCATGAACAATGAAGTAAATGTGAATGCAAATATTCTTACCTGGGCAATAGCTCGGGCGGGCTATGAATTGCAAACATTTACCGATAAGTTTCCCAACGTACAATTGTGGTTAGCGGGAGATAAGAAGCCAACGGTAAAACAATTAGAGGAATTTTCTAAAAAAGTCCATTTGCCGTTTGGATATCTATTTTTACCTGAACCACCAAAAGAACATCTGCCAATACCTTTTTTTAGAAGTAACGGTAATCAGGCAGAAAAAGTCAGCATCAATGTTTACGATACTATCTTGTTAATGCAGCAAAGACAAGATTGGCTAAAAGATTATTTAAAGGATAGCGACTTCGAAAAACTTTCCTTTGTAGGTAAATTCAGAAATACAGCCAATGTGCAAGCTATTGTTGCCGATATTCGAAATACATTAAATCTTCCTGAAAATTGGGCAAGCCAATTCAAAACATGGCAAGATGCACAAGACCATTTGGTTTTGCATATTGAGGAAAAAGGAATTGTTACTGTTTTTAACGGAGTTGTAGAAAATAACGGATTTCGAAAAATTCCCGTTGATGAGTGCAGAGGCTTTGTGCTTGTAGACGAGATGGCACCCTTTATGTTCATTAATAATGCCGACTGGAAATCTGCTCAAATGTTTACCATTGTTCACGAGCTTGCTCATATCTGGACTGGACATAGTGCGGGATTTGATTTTAGAAAATTACAACCAGCAGATGATCCTATTGAGATACTTTGTAACAAGGTGGCCGCTGAATTTCTAGTTCCTGAAAATAGCTTTAACGAAGTATGGAATCACAATCAAAGTATTACATATGCTGCTCGCTATTTTAGAGTAAGTGAAATTGTAATTGCTCGTAGAGCATTAGACACAGGAAAGCTAACTAAGGGTCAGTTTTTTGCATTTTATGAAGAATATTCCAACAGAGAATTTGCCAAAAAAGAACAACAAAATTCTGGTGGCGATTTTTATGCTACCACAAAAAAACGGTTAAGCTTAACCTTCGCTTCTCATATAAATAATGCGGTTAAATCTGGCGATTTACTCTATCGTGATGCTTACAAACTAACAAGTTTAAAAGGTGATACATTTCAAAACTTCTTTTCAAAACACTTTTAGGCAGAATGGAAGTTTATGTACTTGATAGCAACTTTTTTATTCAGGCTCATCGGGTAAGTTATCCGTTGGATATTGCATATAGTTTTTGGAATAAAGTAAAACAGCTTTCACATGAAGGAAGAATCATCAGCATCAACAAAGTAAAAAATGAACTTTTCGATAAAAATGATGCACTAGAAGCATGGTGCAAAAACAATTTACCTGTGGACTTTTTTAAGGACACCAGTCATGTAATGGCTGCCTACGGACAAGTTTCTGCATGGGCAATTTCGAGAAACGGTCATTATTTACCAAATGCCTTAAATGAATTTCTTGATGCAGACGAAGCCGATGCATTTTTAATTGCGTACGCATTGTCAGACAACGCAAATAGAATTATTGTAACGCATGAAATAAGTAACCCAAATCAAAGGAATAAAATAAAGATACCTGAACCCTGTAACGCTTTAGGAGTAGTATTTTGTACTACAATAGATATGTTCAGAAGATTAGGGGAAACATTTTAGCCAACGCATTTTGCAAGCATATTTAAAAGCCGCACAAGCCAACGCTGATCCCAAGCGTAAAAAGAGCTTGCAAAGCCAACCTAACACAAAATGAAATTTTAAAAAATGGCCAACCTATCACTATTTAATTGGAAACTAATTATTATATAACTTTATCAAAATATAAAATGAAAAAAATAGGATTAGTTGGGGGAATAAGTTGGACATCAACCCTAGATTACTACAAATTTATTAACGAAGGGGTAAATGCAAAATTGGGTGGTCTGAACTTTGCAGAATGTATTATTTACTCACTAAATTTTGGAGATATTTACACCCAAAGTTGGGTCAATTCATACGATTTATTGCTAAATGCTTGTACAAGTTTAAAGAAAAGTGGTGCTGATGGAATTGCATTATGTGCAAATACTGCACATCTTTACGCTGATAGGCTGCAAGAAGAAGTTAATTTACCTTTGATTCACATAGTTACAGAAACTGCCAAAACAATCAACAAGAAAGCATTCAAAAAAATAGGCTTACTAGGCACAAAATTTACTATGGAAATGGATTTCTACAGAAATAAATTGGAAGAGTTTGGGCTTGAAGTATTAATACCTGAAAAACTTGATACAAGAGAATATATTCAATACACTTTAAGAGAAGAATTGGGAGTTGGTATTATTAATCCAGAAACAAAAAAAAGGTATAAGGAAATTGTAATTGAGTTGGAAGAAAGAGGAGCAGAATGTATTGTATTGGGCTGCACAGAAATACCAATGTTAGTGAGCCAAGAAGACTTTATAATTCCTGTATTTGACACTACTAAAATTCATTCTCAAGCAATAGTTGATTTTGTTGTTTCTTAAAATAATAACGATTAAAAAGAAATTTTTTTGAACACTTTACTAAAGGAGAAATAAAAAGCAACGAACCGACAACATTTGTATTTTTGAGCCACTCCACAACCCAATACCCAAAAAAGACGATGGCGGTTTGAATTGGGTGGAAATTCCAGACCCATTGACCCCATTCCCCAGAGAACCTTTACCCATCATCACCATTTTTCAATGACCCATCTTCGCCAGATCAAATTGATCCCCAAAATGTATTGGATTTCATACGGTTGTATCAATTTTACAAATACTGTACAGAACTAATTTATACAGGGTCAAGCAGAAATGGCATCGTGGGTAATAAAATGGTGGTTTTTCCATTTTGGTTTGAGTAAAAGGTATAAAAAAGGCTCCAATTTAGGAGCCAAATTTTTTAAAGACCGTTCATCGGGGACTACCTACCTTCTGGTCGTTCGGCTTCACCAATTGTCTTAGATTATAAAAGTACATACTTTTTTATATATAAATGTATATAAAAAAATATTTTTTATAGGGTATTGGGGAAAGTTAACATTTCGATGAGTTTTCGCTTTTCTAACATCTTCCTGAGAATCACGTCATTGTCATTGATTTCCAACGCATATTGCCCGAAATCCATCCGGAAATCGTCAACCACCATGGCTGTTTTGATTGTAATTTCAAAAAATGTCGGATCAATCATATGGGACCAGATTACGACATTTAGCATTCCCTCAGGTGACGGTTTCTGTAAAACTGTTTTTACTATGTCTTCAGGACTGCCATCATGATTTAGAAATCTAAAACCGGCATGTGTGGCGCTGCAAGTAACCCCCCCACCGATACCATATTGTAAAGTTGGATAGAACAAATGAGTTTTGCAAAAAGATATATTATGCAAAACAAAAAGGAGCAACGCGAACAAATGATGGTGATGATAGAAGATTGGCAATCTAGTGGATTAAATCAAAGAGCATATTGTAAAGCCAATAAGGTTCGTTACCATGTATTTCATTATTGGTATCGGATGTACCGATCCAAACAAACAACAGATACTGGATCATTTTTACCAGTGAAGGTTGTATCTCCGGTAAGCAAAGAACAGATTACCATTATTGGGGCTAGTGGTATAAAGGTTCAGATACCACTAACCAAGCAATCCATTGATTTTGTAAAGCAGTTATTACTAGCCTGATCATGCTTCACTTAAATAATTCCACTGTTTACTATTGGTACAATGGTGCTGTTAATATGAG
>JAAFJB010000113.1 GCA_013297995.1 Chitinophagales bacterium
AAATTTACCATACTAAATTGCTTAAATAAGCTAAATAATGAAGAGGCAAATATAACTTTTTTCTTAGTAAGAAGTAATTAACAGCAAGGGTGATGGCCATAACAAGAATTTGTTACCAACTAAAATATTATTGTTAACTCTACTCAAAAATTCTCAGACGCTGATATTATATTGCTAAGATTTTTATAAACTTTTTAAAGAATTGAAAATAAAGCATAAATAATTTTAAAATCGAAACCCTAATAGGGCTGAGGAATATACTTCCTTAGCCCTTAATAATTTTATAATTCCCCTTTTTATATTACTTTAGTCGGGCTTGCACCTTTCTATTAAATACATATAAAATGAAAATATCGGGGTTCACTATTATTAAAAATGCCGTTTCAAACGATTACCCAATTGTGGAAGCCATTCAGTCTATCTTACCCGTAGTAGATGAAATGATTGTACTGGTGGGCGATTCAACAGACAATACCATTGCCCTCATTGAATCTATTGGCAATACTAAAATAAAAATTCATCATTCCGTGTGGGATGCTTCTCTGAGGTCTGGGGGCACGGTTTTAGCCGCAGAAACAAATAAAGCTTTTGCATTAATTGATCCTTCAAGCGATTGGGCTTTTTATATTCAAGGGGATGAAGTAATTCACGAACAATACCATACCGCTATTAAAACAGCCTGTGCCCAATACGCCCATGATAAAAGCGTAGATGGATTATTGTTTAAATATCTGCACTTTTATGGAACTTATAATTATATAGGCGATAGTAGAAAATGGTATAATCATGAAGTGCGTGTTATTAGAAACGACAAGTCCATCAGCGCCTATAAAGACGCACAAGGGTTTAGAAGAGGTGAGGCTAAATTAATGGTGAAACCTATTGATGCGTTTGTGTACCATTATGGTTGGGTAAAATCTCCGCAGCAGATGATGAAAAAACAAAAAGATGTGAGCCGGTTTTGGCATGGCGATGAAGTATTGAAAACGCATGCAGTTATTCCCGATTATTTTGATTATACAGCATTTGATTCCTTAGAAAAATTCACTGGAAATCATCCACTGGTGATGCAACCAAGGGTTGCGAGCATAAACTGGGATGTGGAAATAGATCCATCTCAAAAAAAATTATCTCTAAAAGATAAGCTACTCTATTATTTTGAAAAAGCTACTGGAATTCGGTTATTCGACTTTCGCAATTACCGAATCATCCGTTAATGGTTTTGTATTAGCAAACCAGCAAATCATGATGGGCCAGGCGTATAAGAAAGCACCGTATTGGTAGTTCAGCGTAGATTCAACCAAACAACTGGCAGCAATGGCAGCCGTCCATATCACCAGAAAAATATTATTCTTTCTCCATCCATACCATGCAGGATAAAAAAGCCAGCAAGAAAATAAAATCATTCCCCACCAGCCACTGCCCATCCACCAAAATAGCCATTCATTAAAAGGCCAGCCATAAGTGGTGGTTTGGCCTTTATATAGGGTAGAAAAATGCGACTGTATACTTGCTGGAATAGCCGCCCAGCCTATATTTGATTGTTTTTTGGCTTGAATATTTTGCCAAGCAACTTTATTTATTGTTAGCCTCACTCCATCTGAATAATTGGCATGATAACCTTGGGTATAATACTGCTGCCAGTCGTAAACAGTATACCTTATTTTTTTATTAGCAGTAGGTAAAATCCATAGTAAACCCATTAATACCAGCATGGTTGCAGTGATGCGTAGCCAGCCAATTCTATAAATGCCAAAACCTATAATTATTAGGAAGCTAATGATCCATGCGGTTCTAACCGCAAGTAATAAAATGCCAGCGAGCAATATTGAAAATATTATTTTTTTAAAACGGATCTGGGTGGAAGGCAAAAGGGTAAACAGTAGGGCACTGCATAAAAAAATGCTGAAACGCAGATGATCTTGATCCATGAACACAGGGAGCGATTTGCCAACACCATATTGTTGAATGGCTTTGCTGGCATGCAATACAAACCAACCCAAGGGGTACCCTAAACCCATTAATGCGGCATAAATCCAGAGCTTAGGAATGATTTTATTTAACTGTGGAAAAAAACGTAGAGAGGCTACCGCAGCTACTGGAAATACCAAAGCAGTTAGCAAATGCTGGTTATTGGCTTTGTTGAATCCATCTTGGTATATGCCGAGTAATAGTAAAAAAATAGGAAGTAAAGACCATATTAAGATCGGCCCTCTAAAAGGTTTGGTAAAAGAATTAGCACCAGAAATACAACCAAAAATAAGCCATAAACCCATAGAGATAGATAATAATGCGCGACTCCACAGTAAACCTGCCAGCATGAATAGGGCAAGTAGTATTAAAATATTTTTTCTATTTTTTGGCATACAGATAGCGTAAATTTACATTTAGGTGTTGTATATGTGGAATCAATTATTAAAAGGCATACAAATAGGCGATCAAAAATCAATTGCGAGGGCTATTTCATTGGTAGAAAATGAAGTGGAAGGCTGCCACCAATTTTTGCAGTCGCTCCCTGCTGCAACCACTGCTGTAACAGGCATTACAGGCCCTCCAGGCGCAGGTAAAAGCACTTTGGTTGATGCGTTGATAGCGGAGTGGACTGGCATTGGAAAAAAAGTAGCTGTGCTTTGTGTAGATCCATCTTCTCCCTTTAATTTGGGGGCATTGCTGGGCGATAGAATCAGAATGAGTGAGTGGTACAATCATCCCGGTGTGTACATTCGTTCGCTGGCTACCAGGGGTTCTTTGGGTGGATTGCATCCTTATATTATTGAGATTACGGCCATTTTGCAATCGGCAGGTTTTGATGAAATTATTGTGGAGACGGTGGGAGTGGGGCAGAGTGAAATAGAAATTGCAGGATTGGCAGATACCACCATTGTGGTAGTAGTGCCTGAGGCAGGTGATGAAGTGCAAACGATGAAGGCGGGACTGATGGAGATAGCTGATATTTTTGTAGTGAATAAAAGCGACCGACCCGATGCAGATGCTTTTGTGAGAAACCTGCGTTTGATGATGGCACCATCTTTCTCAGGAAACAAGCGTGTGGAAGTATTAAAAACAGTGGCTTCAAAAAAAGAAGGCATAACCGAACTAGCAGAACAAATTGCAAATCACCAAGTTTATAAGTCAGCCACCGATCGTAAAATTTGGTTATTAGCCCAGCGAGCGTATCAGTTGATTCAGCAAAAGCGGATGAAAGATATTAACAAAGATATTATTAGAGCGGCACTTGCCAACGCAATACAATCTCCTGATTTTAACTTATTTAGTTTTGCACAAACTTATTTTAATGACTGATAATAATTCACTTCCACTTATTTCTGTTGTTCTTGCTACATATAATGGGGAACAATTTATTGAAAAGCAGCTTGATAGTATATTGGCGCAAACCTATTCAAATATTGAACTTATTATAGTAGATGATTGCTCTTCAGATAATACGATAGCTATCGTACAAAAATATGCAAGTAGAAATACTTGTATTCACTTATATCCTAATGAACAGAATATTGGGTATGTGAAAAATTTTGAAAAAGGAATGCTTTTGGCTAAAGGCGATTTTATTGCACCCAGCGATCAAGATGATATATGGCATCTTGAAAAATTAACAACGCTTTATAATCAAATAGAAAGTCACGAAATAATTTACAGCAATTCTGAACTGATAGATGCTGAAGGCAAATTATTGGGTAAAAAAATGTCTGATTTGAGGCGTCAACGAGGTTATGATGATTGCCTTATGTATGCTATTGGAAGCTGGGCTCCTGGTCACGCCATGCTTATCAGAAAAGCATTGGTTGTAAGGGCTGCTCCATTTCCAGTAGTAATGTCGCATGATCTTTGGCTTGGGTTTGTTGCAACCTGTAAAGGAGCTATAAAATACTTAGATACACCACTTGTATATTATCGCCAACATGCTGCTAATGTTTTTGGTGCAGTTAAAGTTGCTGAGAGTAGTAAAAAGAAAAAAATTAGTAAAGCAGATGAACTTGCTAAAATAAGACTTCGAATGAGCTTGATGTATGAAAAATGTCCCAACAATCATATACCAAATAAAAAAGTGCTTTCCCAGCTAAATCAATCCTACCAGAGCTTTTCATTAAGTAATAATTTTCGAAGGATGTTTATTTTTTTTAAATATAGAGACAAGATACTTGCCTATAAAAATAAATCTTCGTTTGGTAGATGGCTTTTCTGTTTTAAAATATTTATCAAAATTAAGTAATGCCATACCCACCAAAAATAATAATGGACTGTGAAAGAATGAAGTATCCCTTTACTGGGTTATACCATTATTGCTTTAATCTTGGTAGGTCCTTAGTAACAGAAGTAGATAAGCATAAGATGAGCTTATCTTTTTATCTTTCACAAAAAAATAGAGGCATTTTTGGTGCTGATCAGCAATACTTGCAGCAATCATTTCTTCATAAACTTAGCATGCCTTCTCTAAAGGGTTATGCAGTTTGGCATGCTACTCATCACGAAACAGCATATTTACCTGTTAAGAGTAAATTGCCCGTTTTATTAACGGTACACGACCTTAATTTTATTCATGATACTCAAAAGTCAGCAGAAAAAAAAAGAAGGTATTTGAATGATTTAAAAAAGAAAATTAATTGTGCCGATCATATCGTTGCTATTTCAAAGTTCACATTATCTGAGTTGAACCAATATATTGACCTCAAGAATAAGCCCATCAGTGTTATTTACAATGGGTGTAATATAACCTCACCAATAAACGAGGTTGTTAAACCTTTACTTGCACCTTCAACTTCTTTTCTTTTCACCATTGGCACCATTGCGGTGAAGAAAAATTTTCATGTAATTCCCTGCCTACTAGTGGGTAATAAAAAACAACTTATTATTTCTGGTGTTGTTCAGGATGCAGATTATAAGCGGAAAATAATACAAGAGGCGGTAAGGTTGAAAGTGATGGATAGAATTTTTTTTACAGGGCCTATTTCAGAAAACGATAAGCAATGGTACTATCAAAACTGCGAAGCTTTTGTATTTCCTTCCTTAGCAGAGGGATTTGGCTTACCTGTTTTAGAAGCCTTACATTTTAAAAAGCCAGTATTTTTATCTGAGTATGGTTCGCTTCCAGAAATTGGAGGAAATGCAGCTTATTACTTTAAGAATTTTGAATATAATTATATGCGTACTGTGTTGGAAGATGGACTCACATATTATACAAATGATCTTTCGCAACCAGAAAAAGCCTATGAAAGGGCTATGTATTTTAACTGGAATTTTACGGCTAAACAATACCTTGGTTTGTATGAAACACTAATTTGATGGCATATAAATCTTAGGTTTAGCGTACTTTTGATTTTTAAAATACTATAATGGCATCAAGAGTAAAAAGTTTGATTCAATATTTTGGTCTTTCAGATGGAATAAAAATATACCTAAATCTTAAAATAAAAGAGCATGGTATATTTTATTCAAATAAATTAAAATCTCATTTTAAGTTGCGTGCCAATACACCCGATGGGTACACTTTTCGTCAGGTTTTTGTTGATCAACAATATGATATTGAGCTACCATTTCATCCACTCACTATAATTGATGGTGGAAGTAATATTGGATTGGCGGCTCTCTTTTTTTCAAATCGATATCCAAAGGCAGAAATTGTTGCGGTAGAGCCAAGCAAATATAATTTTGATACCATTGTAGAGAATACAAAAAATATTCCCCAGATTAAGGCATATAATAATGGGCTTTGGAATAAAGATATTTTTCTAAGAATTACCAATGATAAAGGATCTGAAAATGCTTTTATGGTTTCTGAAACTACTACCGATAGTTTGGGAGCATTACCAGCAATTTCTATTGAAACAATCATGAAACAACAGGATTGGAAAACAATTGACATTCTTAAATTAGATATTGAAGGATCAGAGAAAGAGGTATTTGAATTAAATTATGAGTATTGGCTTCCAAGAACGAAAGCTATTTTTATAGAAGTTCACGACCAGATGCGGAAGGGTGCTTCAAAATCTGTTTTCAAAGCTATTGGTAGGTACAATTTTTCTTTTACCATGAAACATGAGAATTTAATATTTATAAATGAAGACCTTTTATAATTAAAATGTTGAGGTATGAACAAAATTTCACAAACTGCGGGTTTAGCACAACAAATAATTGATGGCCTATTATTGCTGGTTCCAAAACGAAAAAGAAGGGTAAATAATTTTTCTTATATCAAATCATTGTTTGCAGGAAAAAAGGGAATTGAAATTGGTGGGCCAAGTAGACTTTTTACGCGTAATATTCCAATTTATGATATAGTTGAAGCGTTAGATGGAACTAATTTTTCAAATAAAACAGTCTGGGAAGGTGAGATTGAGAAGGGACAGTCTTTTCAATTTGGAAATAGATCAGGGCAACAGTTCATTTTAGATGCCACCAATCTTAGCGATATTAAAGATGATGAATATGAATTTGTTATTTCATCACATTGTCTTGAGCATATTGCTAACCCGCTTAAGGCCTTACAGGAATGGTTACGTGTAATTAAGCCAGGTGGTATTATACTAATTGTGGTACCAAACAAAGAGTATTGTTTTGATCATCGCCGTTCTTACACATCATTTCAGCATATTTTAGCTGATTATGAAAGCCATACTTCCGAAAACGATTTAACGCACTTAGATGAAATTTTAGAACTACATGATTTGTCAATGGATCATGGATCAGCCGACCTTGATTTTTTTAAAAATCGATCGCTTAATAACTTTGAGAATAGGTGTTTACACCATCATGTGTATAATTTAGACACTTTAAAGGAAATGTTGCAATTTTTTGGTGTGGAAACAGTATACACAAATATTACCGGATTGAATATGACGATCATTGGGGAAAAATCAATCAGTTGAGTAAACTTTGATAATGGTTAAGGGTATTAATTTTCTAATCTGTAACTTGAACCTTATTCTGCCTCTTCGCGAATAATTTCTTTTTCTTTTTTCCACCATCTGTAACCAATAAACCCCATAATTGCCAAAGGAGCAAATGCTAAATAGATAATGGCGGAATTAAGGGCTTGGGCTGGACCCTCACCCAGTTGTGAAGCTGTTTTGGTACAAATAGAGCACTGGGCAA
>JAAFJB010000114.1 GCA_013297995.1 Chitinophagales bacterium
TTTCGTACAAAGGCTGTATTAGGCTTTCATAATAAAGTCTGTCTTTGGGGTTGACTTTATTAAAAACAATAGGGGGTTTGGGGGCTGTAGTGTCTTTGGGTTGGGTATTGCCATTACAGGCCAGTAAAAAAAGACTCAAAACTGGAATAATCATTAATCGCAACATTAAAAAATTTCTCAAGTGAAAACACAAATATAACTTGAGAAAATACACCTTTTAAACATGGTGGAAAACTATGTATTTAACCAGAAACAATCAACATACCTATTGCCATAAAAGCCAAGCTTCAAATGACTAAATGGAACACAACCCGCTTCTATTCCAAATTATTATTAAATTGCAACCATGAATAAGCAAGTAACCACCAGTTATCCGAAAGAACGGATCAATATTCTTTTTTTAGAAAATATAAGTGATAAAGCAGTCCAGCATTTTAAGTTAAATGGATATATAAATGTGCGTAAAATTACTGGCGCCTTAAGTGAAGCGGAATTAATTAAAGAAATAAAAGATGTGCACCTAATTGGTATTCGTTCCAAAACAATAATTACAAAAAAAGTGTTGGATGCTGCATTGAAATTGCAAGCAATCGGTTGCTTTTGTATTGGGGTGAATCAAGTTGATTTAAAAGCGGCCACCCAAAAAGGCATCGTAGTTTTTAATGCTCCTTACAGTAATACCAGAAGCGTGGCTGAGCTGGTAATAGGCGCGAGTGTGATGCTGATTCGTCGCATTGTTGATAAAAATATGGCAGCACACCAAGGTATTTGGATGAAGGAAGCCAAGGGCAGTTATGAGTTGAGGGGCAAAACATTGGGAATAATTGGATATGGAAATATTGGCTCTCAGGTAAGTGTGTTGGCGGAAGCTTTGGGAATGAAAGTATTGTTCTATGATACGGAAACCAAACTTCCTTTGGGCAATGCTGCTTCAGCCAGAAATATGAAGGAGTTACTAGGCAAAGCAGATATTGTTTCCTTGCATATACCAGAAACAGCGCAAACAAAAAATTTAATGAATAAGGCAGCCATAAAACAAATGAAACAGGGTGCTATTCTTATTAATTATGCACGAGGTGAAGTGGTAGATATAAAAGCGTTGGCAAATGCATTGGCAGAAAAACACCTTAGTGGTGCAGCTATAGATGTATTTCCGGTGGAGCCAGAAAAGAATGGCGACCGTTTTGAGACCCCATTACAAGGATTGAGTAATGTATTGTTAACCCCACATATAGGAGGGTCTACAGAGGAAGCACAACAAAATATTGGGGAAGATGTAAGTGTAAAATTATTTCAATACTTAGAGCGAGGCATTACAAATGGTTCACATACGGTACCATCCATTGCATTACCACCCATTGAAGGCGCACATAGAATCTTGCATATTCACCATAATGTTCCAGGTGTACTGAGTGCAATTAATACTGCATTGTCAAAGAATAACATCAATATTTTGGGTCAGTACTTAAAAACCAATGATGAAATTGGGTATGTGGTGCTGGATGTTGACAAGAAATTATCGAGGCAAGCTTTGGAATTATTGAAAGAAGTGAAGCAAACCATTAAGGTGAGGATGCTATATTAGCAAACGGTTAGTAAGAGGCGATAAAAACCAGATATTATCGCCTCTACTTAAACTACTTCTTTAATAGTTTTATTATGGTTTGTTGATTTTTAAGAATCAGATCAAGTGTTTTCTGGTTCTTTAAAATTATTTTTTGGTTATTGATAATCGCCTTTTGATTGGAAACAATGGTGCCTTGATTGCCTTTGAGTGATTTTTGGTTATCAACAATCACTTTTTGGTTAGTTTTAATAACACCTTGGTTCTTGATGATCAAATCTTGATTTGATTTGAGTGTCCCTTGATTTTTCAGAATCATACCCTGATTGCCTTTAATTACTCCTTGGTTGTTTACCAATTCATTGTTTTGAGCGGTTGCCATAATGTTTGTTTTTTTGTGATATAATTTATTGTTTAGATGTAACAGAAGATTAAACAAAAAATTCTAGAAAAGGTTTAGAATCTGTTAGAATTTATTATATGATTACAATTATTTTTGGGGAGGAGTTGGAATTTTGGCTACATTAATACGTGCAGGTAAAATCTTAAGTGGCACATATTTTCGGTCGATTAATTCATGCATGGGTATTCGCTTTGTGAGTAATCCCATTTTAATTCCTTGGTTTTGAATTTGTTGTAGGTCTTCATCGGTTGGGGTAAGCTGCAGATAACTTACCCGTTTGGGATCTGAAGTTAATACGTAGTTAAGTACTTTTAAGTCTTGACGATAATAAGGTGCTGCTAATTTTGCAGCTTCGGCTCTATGCGTTTCAGCCCAAGCACCAGACTGTGCAATACCCCTCACAAGATCTTTTACCACATTAGGATTGGTTTTTATCAAATCTTCATGCACAACCAATGCACAAGAAATAAAATTAGGCCATATATCTCTTGCGTAATAAAGTACACGCCCAATTCCATCCAGCTCTGCCTTTGCACAAAAAGGTTCGCCAACAAAATAACCATCAATTGCACCCGCAGCAAGAGATGTGGGCATATCGGGCGGCGGTAGTATTATAAAAGTAATATCAGTCTGTTTCATTCCATAATCCTCCATTAATTTGTGAAATACAAAATTCTGGTTACTATATAAACTTGGAACAGCCACTTTTTTCCCTTTTAAGTCTGCAAGGCTTCTAATATTACTATTCTTGCCTACAATAATTTCAGAGCCATCCCTATGGCCAAGATAACAAATTTTAATAGGCACCCCCTGTTCCCGTAATTTCATGGCTAGTGGTACAATCATAAAAGTAGCTTGTACTTGTTTTGCTTGAAGCGCACTCACTACAGTAGGGAAATCTGAAAAAACCCTCGAATTAAAATTAGTGCTAGAGACTGATGTTTTAGACGCGTAATCAGTAACTGGGCAAGTAAGATGGCAGGTTACGGGTAGAAATCCAACCGTCAATGTTTGAATAGCTTTTTTATTATTGCCCTCATGTATTAGCTCTTTTAAGGAATTTTCTCCATTGCTTTTCCAAGGCTTATAACGAAGTAATCCCAATACAGCAATTATACTTATTACAGCAATAATAATTTTAGTCATAAATGAGTGCATGTATTCAATTTTATTGTTTTATGGCTCATATTGTTTTTTTGATAAAATGCACTTACAATTTCATTTCTTGAAGTATGGTAGTGATTGCATTTATTACGGATGGATCGCTATGATTTCTTGGACGAGGTGATTTTATAGTCAATTCGCAACTAATGGTGGTAGGGCGGTTAGTGAGCACCAATATTCTATCTGCTAACTGTGTTGCTTCTTCAATATCATGGGTTACAAATACAACCGTTCTTTGCTTTTGCTTTAAAATTCTAATCAGTTCGAACCTCATACGAAGTCTAGTTTGATAGTCTAAGGCAGAAAAGGGTTCGTCCATTAATAATATATCTGAATCACCTGCAAGTACCCTAGCAATTTCAACACGTTGCTTCATCCCACCAGATAATTGATGGGGGTAATACTGTTCAAAACCATTTAAGTGAATCAGCTCAATCAATTCTTTTAATTCTGCTTCACGTTCTGCATCATTCATTAATTTGCTAAATCCGAGACTAATATTTTCAACTACGGTAAGCCAAGGAAAAAGTCCATCTTGTTGATATACAGTGAGGATAATGCCTTCTCTTTTTATTATCCCAGAACTAGGCTTTATATGTCCAGATAATAAATTCAACAAGGTTGTTTTACCACAGCCAGATGGCCCCACAAGTACCAATACTTCGCCAGAATTTACTACTAAGTTTAAATTGTTTAATACGGTAACTGCTCCGTAATTATGCGAAACATTTTCTAGTACCAATTGGCTCTTAATAATTTTATCTTTCATATCCCCAACGTATATTTGGTAGCTTGGTGAGTTGATTCAGCAGTCGATCTATAATCATACCTAGTAATCCAATAACAATCATATAACATACAGCAGCGTCTAGCCTCAATCCATTTCTAGCTTCCCAAATTCCATAGCCCAATCCATCTTGGCAGCCCACCATTTCCGCAGCAACAATTATTACCCAAGCAATCCCACAACTTACCCGAAGCGAGGTAATTATTTGTGGTAATACAGCAGGAAAAACAACTTTTGTAATTAGCGAAAACCCTTTAATATCATAGTCTTTCGCAACGCTAAAATAAATATTTGGAATAGTAGCTACTGCAGACATGGTTGCAAGTGCAAGGGGGAAAAAACTGGCCATAAATATTAGAAAGATTGCCGGTTTATCCCCAATATGAAACCAAAGAATAGCGAATGGTATCCATGCCAATGGTGAGAGAAAACGAAAAAAATTAAGCATTGGAACAAATGCTCGTCTTGCATTTATATGTTGACCAAGCCATAATCCAAAGGGTATCCCCAGCAATGCTGATAATACAAAGCCAACTGAAACCCTCCATAAAGAGGCTACAATATCATTTAATAATCTACCCGCAATTATTTCCTCTGTAAAGCTTTTAAGTACTGCTAATGGAGATGGGAATGCATAGGTTGGGAATAGATTAGTAAACGATATGAGAGACCAAACTAATAAAAGTGTAATCAAAACAATACCAGGTAGTAGAAAACCAAATATATTGGCTGTTTTGCTGCTTATAGGCTTTGTAGACTCATTTCGGAAAATTGTAGTTTCTGTCATGTTATTTGTGCTTATTTAATTGAAAAGCTCGAACAGCTACTCATTCCATAGCAATATTTAGGATTTTCTTAATACATTTAACTATATAAAGTTACAATTTTAATTTGTTATGCTGTATAGATATGATATATAATAAATTTACTACATAATATATTTTCAATGATTTTAATACAATTATAAAATTGCTTATTACACTAAATAATTTCTTATAATTAATATTATGGAAAACCGCTCCCAGCTTGCATTACAGGCGTAGCAAGCATACTAAATAATGGTACGCAAAAGCACAACGCTAATTTGCATTTATTAGTAATCTGTCTAGTTTATTGTTCATTTGTAGCAGCTGTGTGTAGATCTCTTTCTGGAAATTTTTTTCACCTACCCCAAATCCCTTCAGTTGTGAAATAGGTATATTTAATATAGAAGCAGCTTTCATGAGTATGCCTTCGTCTAATTCTTTTTCTTCAAAGTGGTTGTAAACCGTTTGCCTAGTCACATTCATATTTTTTGCGAACCACAATATCGAAACTCCCATACTAGCCAAAATGCCTTTTAGATTTTCACCATGATGTACACTTTCAAGAGCTTGCGACAAATCATCGCTATTCTCACTAGAATAAAACTGATCAACAGATATATCCATCAGCTCTAATATTGGTTTCAGCCTTTCATCTCTAACCCTTTTTTTTCTATAGATAGAGTATATGTAAGTCACATACTTTATATCAGCTTTTTTGCAAAAAGCCGATAGTGTCATTCTTTTAGATCTGGTATAGGTTTCCACTAAAACTTTTAGCTTTTGACCTTCATGTATGGGTATGCTCATAATAATGTGAATAAATATTGTATACTAAAATGTGTACGATTATGTTTTTAAGTGTACATTTACTATATAATATATAATAATCAGTAATTAAAACAAACTAAATTTTATGCCAAGTTTATCAAAAGACACACAGGTTAAGAAAACAATCAAGGAAGTACACCAAAGCAAGATTGCTGAGTTGAAGCAAATCAAGAATCAAATCAAGTCCAGGCTTGACATTAAGGGCGATCCTCTTTATTACGACATGGTTTTAGGCCGTCGTGTATTAAATGATGGGGAAAGAATAATTGTTGCTGAAGCTTATGGCTTAGATCCAAACCAAGTGGCTTGGTTAGAAAAGTCAGACAGAATTGTATAATACACTTTTGTATATATTTTATACATTTTTATAAAATAACCCTATGCAACTACAAGAATTACCACAGATTCAGGCATCAGACTTGATCAATTTTTTAGAAGCAACCGTTACCAGAGAGCAAACAAAGCTTGTGCTTTCTACCCCTGCACAAAAGACCCAACTGTTAAAAGACAATGCCGCTGCCAGGTACTTACTTAAAATTGTAAAACACGCCGTGGCATTGAAACAAAAAGGGAGCATCACAAAATTAATTCAACAACTACCCGCATAGCCATGAACCTTTTCCTATCATCAAAACCCAACAAGCTTCACTGGCTTATAGTAGCTAAGTATGGCATTCACAAACTGGCCATAGGATACGAGCTAGTAGCCAGATGGTTACGATTCGCCAACAGGCATAAGAAATTGTCGCGCAAATGGACCGCCAATGATGTAAGCGCCCTTTGTGTTAAAGACAAAGAATCAGCCCTTATATCACTCACTGCCTTAGAAGCCAATGAGCTAAAAACACTTTTCGCACTTACTTCTATTGATGACCTTTTAAACTAAACAATGCCAATAAATATATCCATCACCCATTTTAAAAACGCCCTCACAAAGGAGGCTACTCCGTTCACAGTTGAAGCAGCTATTGAAGTAATAAAAGGAGATGCGCTTGAAAATAAAACAAATCAATATCGCTTAGAGAATGGAAAGAAAAGAGATGCGATGAAGAAAACGCATTTCCCCGCTGTCTGCTGGAGTGCGAGCCAATACAAGAACAACCAACGTGCTGCTAACAATTGCGAGCAACACAGCGGACTTATCTGTATTGATATTGACAAGCTGAGTGAGTTTGATTACAATAAACTAATACAGTTATTGCCATTAGATGAATATACTTTTATCATGTTCACCAGCCCATCAGGATATGGCATTAAGGTGATTATAAAAATATCCGACACCTTTCAACACCTTGAATTATTCAACGGGTATAGCCAATATTTTTTACAAGAATATGGCATTACCGTTGATGCCTCAGGTAAAGACGTGAGCCGCCTTTGTTTTCTATGCCTGGAAAATCCAGTCAAATTGACCCCCTAATACCAGTGTAAACTGATCCCCCTTCTCCAGAGTAATGTGACCCCCTTGCGCCAGATCAAATTGACCCAGATCGGAAGAGCACAC
>JAAFJB010000115.1 GCA_013297995.1 Chitinophagales bacterium
ACCCCAGCAAGGTATTAACAAAGAAATTGGTGTGAAAATTCAATGGTTTAAAGGCGCATTGTCTTCTAATATAGCCGTATTTGATATAGTAAAAACCAATGGGCTAACGGCTGATCCCGTTAACAATGGTTTTCAGGTTCAACAGCTAGAAGTAAAAAGCAAGGGCATTGAAATTGATATTGTGGGTAGTCCCCTTAAATCATTCAATATTATTGCCAACTATGCGTATACCGATAGTAGAATTTCTAAGGATCGCATCAATAGTTTAATTGTAGGCAGATGGGAACAAGCGCCACTGCACAACGCCAATATTTGGATTAAAAAGACAGTGCTCAACGGAAAATTAAAGGGGTTGGGAATTGCTACTGGTTATAGTTTTATGAGTGAGAGAAATACACTTACCATTGGCTTAACCAATAAAACCCAACAAGTACAATTACCCAATTATAAGCGTTTGGATGCTGCATTATCCTACGATTTTAAGAAGTATTTATTTGCATTGAATATAGAAAACCTCACCAATGCACAAAATATATTTGGCACTTATGATATACGAGGCAATGCCAACGTGTACAATTATTTAACCACACCAGGCATTAACTGGAGATTCACCGTTGGGGTGAGATTCTAAGCCCATTAAAAACTCCTATTCACTCCAACCCATTCGCGGATATATGCCGCAATATCAGTGGTTGGAGTGCCAGGTGCAAATAATTTACCTACACCCAAATCGTTTAAAGCCTTCATGTCTTCATCGGGAATAATACCACCGCCGGTGAGCAATACATCGTGCATATTCTTTGTTTTCATCAACGCAATTATTTTGGGGAAGATGGTCATGTGAGCACCACTTAAAATACTAATACCAATAGCGTCTACGTCTTCCTGTAATGCAGCATTCACCACCATTTCAGGGGTTTGGCGAAGACCTGTATAAATCACTTCCATGCCGGCATCCCGCAATGCGGTAGCTATTATTTTAGCACCACGATCGTGGCCATCTAAGCCAACTTTTGCAACTAAAATACGGAGGGGTCTTTTTGTTTCAGGCATACTATAAAGTTAAGAAAGTTCTAGCAGAGATAGAACCAAGTTCATTCTTTCCAACATTGCTGCTTTACCAATGGTTTCAGCAATGTCAAAAACACCAGGCCCAAACTTACCGCCTACCAACATAATGCGCAAGGGTAACATTAATTCACCGGGCTTTAATTGAAGTGCAGCGGCCTGTTCTTTAAATAATATTTCTAAATCAGCAGCAATCCAGGGCGACTGCAATTCAAATTTTGAAATTACTGCCGTGAAGAATTCGTTTTTTGCTGCATCCCACTTAGGCTGAATGGCAGCAGTATCAAAGCTTTCAGGGGTTTTGAAAAAGAAACCACACTGGCCAATAAAATCATTCAGTAAAACACAACGGTCTTTAACCAATCCAATTATTTTCAATAATTGTGCATCATCAGCCATCGTAATTCCTTGTGCAGTAAAAAGGTTTTTTACTCGCAATAGCAATGCATTGGCAGGGGTTCTTTTAATCCACTCTTGGTTAAACCATTTTGCTTTTTCGTAATCGAATTTGGCTCCTGCCTTGTGAATCCTATCCATCGAAAATTTTTCAATCAATTCATCCATCGTAAAAATTTCCTGATCAGTTCCATCATTCCATCCCAGCATGGCGAGTAGGTTTACAAAAGCTTCGGGTAAAAAGCCATGTTCTTTAAAGCCAGCAATTGTCTCGTTTAAATTAGCATCAATCCACTCCATCGCAAACACCGGAAAGCCAAGCCTGTCGCCATCCCGCTTGCTTAATTTACCATGTCCATCGGGTTTTAAAATCAATGGAAGATGTGCCCACTGTGGCATATTAGCTTCCCATCCCAAGTATTTCCACAATAAAATATGTACAGGGGCAGAAGGCAACCATTCTTCACCACGAAAAGCGTGACTGATCTCCATAGCATAATCGTCTACCACCACCGCCAAATGATAGGTAGGCATACCATCGGCTTTGAGTAAAACCTTGTCATCTACTTGGGAAGTATTAAAACTTACTTCACCCCGAATCATATCGGTGAAAGCAATGGATTCATCTACTGGCATTTTAATGCGAATTACATAGGGTGTATTGGCGGCCAATAATCGGGCAACTTCATCAGCATCAAGGGTGAGTGAATTGCGCATAACCGAACGCAAATGGTGATTGTATTGCGGGGCAGGGTTTTCTACAGTTTTGTATTGCGTACGCATTTGCTCTAGCTCATCGGGGGTATCAAATGCATAATAAGCGTTGCCACTTTCAACCAATTGCAGCGCATATTGAGCATATATGGGCTTGCGCTCACTTTGTCGGTAAGGAGCGTGTGGGCCGCCGTGGAGGGGACTTTCATCGGGTACTATTCCACACCAAGCAAGGGTATTAAAAATATACGCTTCGGCACCCGCTACAAAACGAGTTTGGTCGGTATCTTCAATACGTACAATAAAATCACCACCCTGTTGTTTGGCAAACAAATAATTAAACAACACGGTTCTTACACCGCCTAAATGCAAACCCCCAGTAGGAGAAGGGGCAAAACGAACCCGTACTTTTTTATTCATACTGCAAATATAAACCTTGAGATACCGTTAATAGAATGAATGCGGTAAAAATCCTACTTTCAATGCCCATGCGCAAGCTTAGTTTATTCATATTATTGGCAATACTAACCTCTAAAATACAGGCACAGCTTACTTATCAGCAATTGGTAGTGCAGTTCGATTCGGGGTGGACTTACCAAAATCTTCAACTTATACCCGTAAAATTCAGGGCAGGTGCTGCTGGGGGACTGCTAGAAATGATGCTGCCCAAGCAATTTATAACCCTGCCTCAGGGAATGAAATCGGGTAAAATAAAAGTGAAGGAATTTGTAACCAAAGGAGACGCAGACGTTCATATTCTAAGCATTCGAAATAATTCAAATAAGGCTTTATTGATTCATGCTGGGGAACTGATAGCCGGTGGAAAGCAGGATCGGATGATAGGGGAGACAAAAATAATTCCAGCCGGAAAAGAAGAACAATTTGCCACTGTTTACTGTGTAGAAGAAGGCAGGTGGGATGTGAAAGCCAAACCCTTTTCTCATGGCGGCTCTGCCGATATGGAACTGCGTAAAACCATGGATATCACGCAGCGACAGGTAGATATTTGGAAACAAATACAGCAGCAGTTTAGGGCACAAAATATTAAATCAAGCACATCACCTTATCTACAATTAAATCGGGAACTGCTGAAAGCAGATTCAGCGTATACAAGTTTCTTCAATAGAAAAATGGCGGAGACTGACAGCTCATTTGCGGGATTTCTGGCCATTACGGGCGATAAAATTTTAGGGACCGAATTGTTCGTCACCCCCACACTTTTCAATAATGCATGGGAATCTATGTTGGCCATGTTTATCAGAACTGCCATTACCCGTGGAGATAAACCACAGGTAGCAAAGCAGGCACAGCAAGTATTTATGGATGCACTGTTGGAGACCGAAATATCCCAGCGCAAAACCTTGCTCACCATGGGCAAAGCGTATAAATATAATAACCAAGTAATTGGCTTTATAGCCTATGGTTTTTGAGGTTTGAATGAATACCTTTACACCATGTATTTGGTAAAAACACCTTGGTGGTTGCGCGCGCTCTATCCTTCATTTATTTGGAAGATACAAACCAGTGAACCCACTATTTACCTCACGTTTGATGATGGTCCGCATGAAACAGCCACCCCCTTTGTACTAGATATATTACAGCAATACCAAGCCAAAGCCAGTTTTTTCTGTATCGGGAAGAATGTGCAACTACATCCTGAAATTTACCAACGTATTATAGCAGAAGGGCATGCGGTGGGCAACCATACCGAAAACCATTTGAATGGATGGAAAACCAAGGATGAAGACTACCTCCAAAATATTGCGCAGGCAGCCACGCAAATTAAAAGTCATCTTTTTAGGCCACCTTATGGACGAATAAAAAAAAGTCAAGCTACCCTACTGAAAACCAATGCCTGTGCTGGGTTGGCCAGTCCTGAAATTATTATGTGGGATGTGTTGAGTGGTGATTTTGATCTGGGTTTGAGTGCCGAAACCTGTCTCCAGAATGTGCTGAAAAATACAGTACCAGGTTCAATAGTAGTATTTCATGATAGTGCCAAAGCTTGGGAAAGAATGCGTTTTGCGCTGCCGAAAATGTTGGAATGTTTTAGTAAGGCGGGTTATTGTTTTGAGGTATTACCACAAAAGGGGAGGCCGGGGTAGAAACCCCAGCCTGTTTTTAATCCGTACCCTATGAAAACAAAATTTCAGCAGGCAGATCCGAAAATCGGCTGCTGGTAAAATCTTATACTATCTTTCTATTTTTATGCCCATCTTTTATAAATAATACCAGTGGTTCTTTATAAACGCTCATCGTTCTTCTTTTATTTTCTTGGGCAAAAAAAAAGAATAATTTGCGGCATGATTTTAATAGATACCCATTGTCACTTATATGCAGAAGAATTCAAGCAAGATCTAAGTGCGGTAATTGCTAGGGCGCAGGCAGCGGGGGTGGAAGCTTTTTATCTTCCCGGTATAGATAGTAATGATATTCCTGGGATGTTGCAGTTGGAAGCAGATTATCCCGGGGTTTGCAAGCCCATGATGGGCTTACATCCTTGTTATGTAAAAGCAAATTGGGAAGAAGAATTGGCTATTATAGAACAGTGGCTCAAGCAGCGACCTTTTGCAGCAGTGGGAGAAATAGGGTTGGATTATTATTGGGATACCCAATTTAAAAACCAGCAACAGTTGGCATTCAACCAACAAATGCAATGGGCGGTTCAATATGATTTGCCCATAGTAATTCATACCCGCAATGCCATGCAGGAAACCATTGAAGCGGTGAAACCTTTTGCAGCAAAAGGACTCAAAGGTATTTTTCATTGTTTTGGAGGCAGCATTGAAACGGCCAAGCAGATTACCCAAATGGGGTTTTTATTGGGAATAGGCGGGGTGCTCACCTATAAAAATGCGGGCTTACCAGCCGTATTAAAAGAAATAGATCTAAAGCATTTGGTGTTGGAGACCGATGCGCCCTATTTAAGCCCCGTTCCTTATCGTGGCAAACGCAATGAGAGCAGCTATTTAAGCCATATTTTAGAACGCTTGGCTGAAGTAAAGGAGGTTTCGGTTGCAGAGGTAGCTGCTATCACAACGGAAAATGCAAGGTCACTATTCAAGTATTGAGCAAGCAAATTCTAATGAATTGAGCCTATATTTGCAGCCCATAAACAGAGAGGTGTCCGAGTGGTTGAAGGAGCACGCCTGGAAAGTGTGTAAACGGGAAACTGTTTCGAGGGTTCGAATCCCTTCCTCTCTGCTCGCATAATATATAAGGTCTCACAAATAGCAGTATTCTGTGTTTTGTGAGGCTTTTTCATTGTCAACTACTATATTTTTAGAATTAACAACAATACAATTGGTCACCATTTGGTAGCCCCTGCTTGAAAAGATTCAGCATTAATATAATACAATAAAACGGCTTACCCCACCATAATTATGTTAATTACGTCATTGCAATGACTTAATTAGTGTAAATTACGTCAGTTGAACAGCCTAATTAATAAAAAATGAATATTTCAAGAATAATTCAAGAGCAGGTAGAAGCCAAAATTGGTTTGCAAAAAGTGATCATGTTGTACGGCACTAGGCGAACTGGCAAAACAACCATTATTGAAAATATTGTACAAAAGTATGGTAAGGAGGCGCTGTTACTACAAGGAGAGGATATGCAGGTATCGGAGTTATTACAAAAAAGAACGGTAGCGAATTATAAACAGTTAACCGCAGGAAAGAAGATTATTGTTATTGACGAGGCGCAAGCGATACCAAATATTGGTAAAATATTGAAACTACTAATAGACTCAGTCAAAGGGATAACTGTAATTGCTTCGGGTAGTAGTAGTTTTGATCTGGTATATACAACCGGTGAGCCGCTCGTTGGTCGCAATCTTGTATATTATCTGTATCCTATTGCTCAAGCAGAACTTTCTGTAACCGAAGATTACTTAACAACAATTAGAAACCTAGAAGAACGGTTGATTTATGGAAGTTACCCAGAGTTATGGCACTTAAATAGCTCACAGGAGCGAGAGAATTATCTTAAACAAATGGTAAGCAGTTATCTTTTAAAAGATTTGCTCATAATGGAAAATGTAAAAGGTGCAGACGTGCTGTATAAACTGCTACAAATGCTGGCATGGCAAGTAGGGGGTCAGGTTAGCACAGTTGAACTAGCTGGTAACCTTCAATTAAATAAAGTAACGGTTGAAAGATATTTAGATTTACTTAGCAAAGTATTCATTATTTATCCATTAAAAGGGTACAGCAATAATCTGCGTAAGGAAATCAGTAAAAGTAAAAAATGGTATTTTTTTGACAACGGTATTCGCAATGCACTTATTGGTAATTTCAGCCCATTGGAACAGCGAAATGACATTGGTCAGTTGTGGGAGCAGTATGTTTTAAGCGAACGAATTAAATACAATAGTTACCTAAATTACCAACCCCAATATTTTTTTTGGCGCACTTATGATGGTCAGGAAATTGATCTTCTAGAGTTACACAATGGGAACATAAAAGCTTTAGAATGCAAATGGAAAGAGGTAATGGCAAAGACACCTATAGCATTTGGTAAAGCATACCCCGATGCAAAGTTTTCTATCATTAACAAGGATAATTATTTAGATTGGATCACTGATAAAAAACTAATATAAAATTCAGCTTTTATGATTGGGAAGTAGAAAGCATCGCTGCCTATTAGTTTTTTATTCAGTAGCCCCACACGTTCATATTAATTCCTTAACACTGGCGTAACAATTCCTTAACACAGCACTTTTACTTTCGCACCA
>JAAFJB010000116.1 GCA_013297995.1 Chitinophagales bacterium
TTCATCATTAAAAGGCAGAAAAATAATATTATCAGTCTCGTTTACCGGTGCCACAATAGATTTGTTATCAGTAGCTGCAACTGCCAAAGAAGTTCTTCCATGAAAAGATTTGCTGAAGGCAATAATTTTTTTCCGTTTCGTATGAAAGGAAGCTAATTTAAGTGCGTTTTCATTGGCTTCAGCGCCACTGTTGCAAAGAAACAACTGGTAGTCTGTTTTGCCGCTTAGTAAGCCCAACTTATCTGCTAATTCCTGTTGAAGTGGTATTTGAATTGAATTGGAATAGAAAGCAATTTTTTCCAGTTGATCTTCTATTCGCTTCACCCAATGCGGATGGGTATGTCCGATACTAATTACTGCATGACCGCCATACATATCTAAATACTGAACTCCATTATTATCCCATACATAGGATCCTTGTGCACGGGTAATGGTAATATCGTTTAAGGGGTAAACGTCGAATAACTTCATACTAAAAATAGTTTGCTTTTAATTTAAGTCCATTAGTTTCATCTAATCCAAACATTAGGTTCATATTCTGCAAAGCTTGTCCACTAGCACCTTTTAATAAATTATCTATGGTACTATGAATGGCTAATTTATCGCCTTGCTTTTCTACATGTATTAAGCACTTATTGGTATTAACTACCTGCTTTAAATCAATCATGGTTTCACTGATATGCGTGAACGCAGCCCCTTCATAAAAACTATGGTAGATTTTTTTTACTTCGGCTATTGGAAGACCACAATCTACAATAGAACTCACATAAATACCGCGGGTAAAATCGCCCCTCCAAGGCACAAAACGCACACCCCTTCCCTCACCTGTTGCGGATAGTGGCGCATCTTGCTGCAATTGATTAATAGATTGTGTGATTTCATTAATATGCTGGTGAGATAGAGATTTATACGCCTGTATATTATTGGCTCTCCAACTAAAATGAGAAGTATTGCTCAATCCTTGCCCTGCCCCTGTAGACCCTGTAATGCCTGTTGTATATACATCTCCCAGCACACCTGCATTTGCCAATGGCAATAATCCCAACTGAATGGCTGTAGCAAAACAACCGGGATTGGCAATATTATTGGCTTGCTGAATGGCTTGCTTATTTAATTCGGGTAGTCCATATACAAATGATTTATTGGCAATTTTCGAATGGGGACTTAAGCGAAAATCTTGCGACAAATCAATTATTTTAACCGTATCTGGAATAGGATTAGCAGCTAAAAATTTGGCTGCATCACCGTGCCCAACACACAAAAACAATACATCTATATCTATGCTCAATTCTTGGCTGAATTTCATATCGGTATCGCCCAATAAATCGGCGTGTACTTGATGCAAGGAGTTGCCTGCATTGCTGCTGCTGTGCACAAATGCAAGCAATACTTTGGGATGATTTAACAAGAGCCTTATTAACTCACCACCCGTATAACCTGCACCTCCTATAATTCCTGCCTTAATCATTCGCCTCGGATTTTATATGGTGGTAAATAGCGGTTTGATTACCGAATATTTTAGAGAACCCACGAACATCTTGACCAGTCCATCCACTATTCATTTCTCCATATTTACCAAACTTACTACTCATTAAATCGTAAGGCGATTCAATACCTATCACCTGAAAACGGTAAGGCATCAATTGAACAGACACCGTTCCAGTAACCTGCTCCTGAGAATGTAATAAAAATGCTTCAATATCTCGCATTACCGGATCCATTATTTGACCCTCGTGCAACCAGTTGCCATAAAACTGTGCCAATTGATCTTTCCAACTCAACTGCCATTTGGTTAACACATGTTTTTCCAATGCATGGTGTGCTTTTAGTATAATCATAGGAGCTGCTGCTTCAAAACCAACCCTTCCTTTAATACCTATAATGGTGTCTCCCACATGAATATCTCTTCCAATTCCATAACCACCTGCAATAGATTGGATGTATTGGATGGCTTCAGCAGGATGTGTAAAATGTTGGTTATTAACGGAATTGATCTCTCCTTTTTCAAAATGAATGGCGAGTTCTTCAGTGCCTATTTTTGTTACAGGTGTAGGCCAAGCTTCTTCGGGCAACAGTCCTTTTGATTGAAGGGTTTCTTTTCCGCCCACACTGGTTCCCCATAAGCCTTTATTAATAGAGTAAGCTGCTTTCTCAAAATTCATTTCCACACCTTGCTCTTTCAGATATGCTATTTCGGCTTCCCTACTCAGCGATAAATCTCTGATGGGCGTAATAATTTCAACCCCCGGAATCATGATATTAAAAATCATATCAAAGCGAACCTGATCATTTCCGGCTCCAGTACTTCCGTGGGCAACTGCCACAGCATGTAATGCTTTTGCGTGTTCCGCAATATGTACGGCTTGACTCAACCTTTCTGCACTTACACTTAGCGGATAGGTATTATTTTTTAATACATTGCCATAAATAAGAAACTTTACAATGCGCTCATAATAACTTTTTACCGCATCAATAGTGGTATGCGTTTTAACACCCAATGAATACGCATGTTGCTCAACAGCTTTTAACTCATCTTGGGTAAACCCACCTGTATTTACTATTACACTATGAACTTCATAGCCTTTTTCTTTGCTTAAATAGAGCGCGCAATAAGTGGTATCTAAACCACCACTAAAACCAAGTACAAGTTTTTTCGACTGCATGAAGTGGTTATTTTAAATAGGAAAAAAATAATTAATTAGTGTTCTCTTTCTAAACCATTGCAGCATTTTACTTTGTTTTATTTTCATAAAACGCTCATACAGTTTTGAATTTTGGTGAAACTCTTCTGAGGTTTCTGCTGGCTCAAAATGGTCTGCAGGATCGTATAACATGGCAGTACACATACAGTTCTTTCGATCTTTACTCATTAAAATATCAAAGTTTACACAGCTTTTACATCCTGCCCAAAACTCTTGATCGTCGGTTAGCTCACTATAAGTTACGGGTTCATAACCTAGGTCGCTGTTAATTTTCATTACAGCCAATCCCGTTGTTAGTCCAAAAATTTTAGCTTGTGGATATTTTTTTCTGGAGAGATTAAAAATGGTCTGCTTGATTTGTTTGGCTACTCCACTTTTACGATAAGCTGGTGCAACTATTAATCCACTATTGGCAACAAACTGTTCATGCCCCCACACTTCTATATAACAGAAACCTACCCATCTTCCATCAGGCTCCACTGCAATCACAGCTTTTCCTTCCTCCATTTTCATGGATACATATTCGGGACTTCTTTTGGCTATTCCCGTACCACGGGCTTTTGCAGAAGATTCCATTTCATCAGTAATGGTATTTGCGTAGTGTGTATCGTTGCTATTTGCAACACGAACAATAATTGACTGTTCCAACGTATATAAAAATTAAAAAGAAGAAATGAGGGTTGCCCTGTGAGAATTGCCGGAGAACTTTTCACTGATAGGGGCAAGTGCCAGTTGCTCGTCCCATCAGAAACTGCGTCGAGGTCGCGGCAAACTATTATAAGGCAAGAAACTGTGTTCAATAGTATTTGAACCAGTAGCCAACGTAAATTGATATATTGTATCTATTGCCATTTCAAAATTAAAAAACAAATTTACAATTCTTTTAGATATAACGCATCAATCAATTTAAATTTTACGTTAAGATTGCCCGAAAAGTATTTTTACGTGTTTTCTGCCTTTTTTGCTTACCCCAAGTACATTAGCTGAACAAATAAGCTACATCTTCTTTGGTAAGTGTTTTAATAAAGCCTTCATCGTCTGTAATTACCTCCCGAGCCAAGCTGCGTTTGCGTTCTTGTAATTTTAAAATCTTATCTTCCACAGTGTCCGTACAAATCATTCGATAAGCAAAAATATTTTTGGTTTGACCAATTCGGTGTGTGCGATCAATGGCCTGTTGCTCAACTGCTGGATTCCACCAAGGATCTACAATATACACATAATCTGCTGCGGTTAAATTGAGTCCCACACCACCCGCTTTCAATGAAATTAAAAATACACGGCAATTTTCATCGTTTTGAAAACGCTGTATGGCTCTTTCCCGTTCATTTACCGTGCTGCTACCATCAAAATATTCATAATCAACTCCCAGCTCTTTTAGCTTCTCTCTAATTAATGCAAGCATCCCTAGAAACTGTGAAAACACTAAGGCTTTGTGATTGCTGATATTTTCTGTAATCTCCCTCCCCAATTCTTCTAGCTTAACAGACACATTGGGATAGCGTTCTTCTTCTTTAATAATAGCGGGACTATCGCAGATCTGTCTCAATTTCATCAGCCCCTGAAGAATGGTTAATTGCGATTTTTGAATGCCTATACTTTCTACCACTCCCAAGATTTTATCGCGGTAATCGTTTCTATAGGCTTCATAAATTTTACGTTGTTCTTCGCCCATTTCGCAGAATAAAATCATCTCCTGTTTTTCTGGCAAATCTTTGGCTACCTGCTCTTTGGTTCTTCTAAGAATAAACGGATACAGTAGCTTCCGGAGGTGATCTTTTTGTTCTTTCTCACCAAACTTATCAATGGGAATAGAAAATTCTTGTTTAAAAAATTCCATACTACCCAACATGCCTGGGTTTAGGAAATTCATTTGCGCAAAAATATCAAAAGTATTGTTTTGCAAAGGAGTACCACTTAAACACAACCTGCTTTTGGCTTTTAATAAAGAAGCCGCTTTGGTTACCTTACTGCTGGGGTTTTTAATAGCCTGACTTTCATCTAATACCACATAATCGAAATCTACTTCAATAAACTGCTTAATATCACTCCTAAGTGTTCCGTATGTTGTAATGATTACGTCTATATTTTGATCGGCAATTGCCTCTTTTACTCTCAATGCACCATGGTGTACATAAAAAGAAAGTGCAGGTGTGAATTTTTTAATCTCGTTTTGCCAGTTAAACATCAATGTAGTAGGGCAAACTACCAATGCTTTTAAAGACCCATTTTCTGCTTTAAGGTGATGTAAAAAACTGAGGGTTTGAATGGTTTTCCCAAGCCCCATATCATCGGCCAATATACCTCCCCATTGCACTTCTCGCAAATAGTTAAGCCACTGAAAACCACTTTCCTGATAAGGACGCAGCACAGATTGCAAATGTGCTGGAGCAGGTATGGGTTTAATATGGTGATTGCCTTTTAAGCGCTCATATTTTTCTTCTAGTTGAAAAAATAATTCTTCTTCATCCCTTTGTAAATACAATTCTTCAATTACACTAAAATGGTATTTACTCAGCTTTATATTTCCTGCCTTACCATCGCCAACCCTAAACAGCAGTGAATATTTTTTAACCCATTCCTCGGGCAATATGCCTAGTGTACCATCAGTAAGTTGTACAAATTGTTGTTTATTTACCAAGGCTTTTTTTACATCATCAACGGTAACTTTTTGGTCGCCAAACTGAATTTCTACTTTGGCATCAAACCAATCAGTATTACTGCTGATAAAAATTTTAGTAGAAGGTTTAGCCGTGTTAAAACGGAAATTTTTAAGTGCTTCAAAACCAAATACAGGGATATTCATTTCTTTTACGGCATCAATAAAAAGAAAGAACCAGTTATTCTTAAGCACTTCTTTTCCTTTGAGTGCCAAAACATTCGATTCAACAGGTCTTACAAAGCCAGAGTGCAACGCTTCTATTTGGTGCAATAAATCATTTTCAAATTGAATATTTCTATGAATTACCAATAATTGATCGGCTACCGGGAAAAATATTTTTTCTTTATCTGTATTAGATACATCGTACCCTCTATAATTAAAAATAGGATTAAACAATAAGTACTCCCCTTTTTCTTTTAATAAGATTTTTAATTCGGGGCGACAATCTTTTACTTCTTCCTTTTTTACGTTGGTGAAATGAACTGTATATTCTTTAGACAAAGGCAAGATAAATTCTTGCAATTCTTGTGCCCAGTTACACTCCTCAATTATTCTCTTACCAGTTGGAAGAAATTTTTCTAACTGCAATATATCTTCTGGCTTTTTCCAAGTAAAAAACTGTTGCAAATATTGAAACATCATGGGAGAATCACAGCCATTCTCAGAAATATTTAAATCTGCCAGAGGTAATTTCACCCTACAATCAATGGTATATTGGTTTTTCTGGTAACTGATTTCAAATTCTGGACTAATAAAATTATCAGAAAGGGTGGCTTCTTGCAGATTTGCGGTGGTAAAAATTTTACCAGATGGCAAATAATAAACAAAGGGAGCACCTGATAATTCCGAAAACAATTTCTTTATTTTAGGATGCAAGTATTCATTAATAAGGTATTTGGTTTCATCAGGAAGTTCATCATTATTCTGAAGAATAATGTTTTCCCAGATACCACTAAAAGGAGAGTTTCTATTTAAATAGCGACTTATTTCTGCGGGCATTAGCTTACGCAATTGCTGGAGCAGCATTTTATCGTCTTCAGAAAAAACTTCTGTATTGATAAATTTGGTGAGATCTAGCTTTGCAGTTTTGCTGATATATTTCGTTACCCCATCATCTGTTTCACCTTGTACTGCTTCCAGTTGAATATTTGGATATTGGGTTGGTTCGGTTGTTATAACCAACCCTAATTTTAAAGAAGGCTGAGAAATTGGCTCATCCTGTACTTGTTCTTGAATAGCAACAAATTGATTAGGTTTTGAAATATTACCAGTGTTAAGACCCACTCTTTTAATAGTAGTATCTAGCACCCTTAAAAAAGGTTTTCCATCGGTATAGGTGAATTCAAATTTTCCTTTAATATCATCTGTTAAAGCATACCCATAAAGTGCTAATAATTTATTTTTTTCTTTATCCCAGTTGCGGATACTATCAAAATAAGCGGCTCCATAGTTTTTAAAAAGTTGCAAAAAAACAATGCTTTTGTGCAAACATAGGGGGTGTTCAGTCTCACTATTACAATTGCAACTGGTATCAAAATT
>JAAFJB010000117.1 GCA_013297995.1 Chitinophagales bacterium
ATCAAAAAAAATAGTACTATTCTAGCATACATAATATTACCTTAATTTATTTTAGTAAGGAGAGGGACTCACACAGGTCCATCCGCCATCAACAACAATGGTTTGTCCCGTTATATGCTTAGAAGCAGGCGAGAGAAGGAATAGCGCGGCATTAGATATATCGCTCACTTTTGCGGGTCTACCCATGGGAGTAATGCGACTCCAAGTAGCGTGGTATTCAGGATCTTCACTGGTTCTTTCAGTTTCAGTTGCACCAGGCGCAATTGCATTGATATTGATTTGATGGGGTGATAGTTCAATAACGAGACTCCGAGCAAGCATTTCAAGGCCAGCTTTGGTCATTCCATAAGCAGCCAAATGCTGGTGTGCTTGGTGACCAGTAACGCTGCTCATAAATAAGATACTACCACCACTAGCCTGCACTTTCATTTGCTTAGCCGCAGCCTGCGCAAGAAAAAAACTACCACTCAAATTCAGGTTCATTACTTTTTGCAAAGCAGCCGGTTGATAATTAAAAAAATCATCAAATAGGGTGATGCCAGCATTGGCAACCAATAGAGATAGCTTACCATATTTTTGAACAGTAGTAGTTACCATCTGTTCAATAAAAACAGTATCAGCAGCATCTCCGGCTATGGCTGAACAAATACCACCAGATTCAACAATGGCAGCAGCAGCAGACTCAGCAACAGATTCATCAATATCATTCAGTACAACAGCGGCTCCTTGCAAAGCCAGCTCTCGGGCAATTTCAAAACCAATACCAATACCGGCACCGGTAACAATAGCTACTTGATTTGTAAATGGCAAACTCATATAGTAATATTTATTGTATTAATGTGAATCTCTTGTTACTTCAGAACCAGACATCCCTTTTAGAAAATCTAGATCGGCTCCTAAATGGGCTTGTTCTACGTGCGACTGATACAGATAGGTATACCCACGAGATGCGGGAGTGAATGCAGCAGTCCACAATTCTTTTCTACTTGCCAATTCATCCTCAGTAATATCAACATTGAGTGATCTGTTTTTTACATCAAGCGTAATGGTGTCGCCATTCTTCACCAAAGCAAAAACCCCACCCAATGCGGCTTCAGGGGATATATGCAGTACCACGGTTCCAAAGCCAGTGCCACTCATTCTTCCATCACTAATTCTTACCATATCGGTAATGCCTTTGTCGAGAATTTTTTTAGGCAGCCCCATATTTCCCACTTCGGGCATACCGGGATATCCTTTTGGGCCTACATTTTTTAATACTAGAATACTGTTTTCATCTACTTCTAATTCGGCACTATCAATACGCGCTTTATAGTCCTCTATATTTTCAAAAACAACCGCCTTACCCGTATGCTGCATCAGCGCAGGAGTAGCAGCCGATAATTTTAATACAGCACCATCAGGACAAAGATTGCCCTTTAATACAATCACACCCGATTGCTTATTAAAGGGGGCTGAAACCGTACTAATTACATTTTCGTTATAACTATTGTGCTGTTCATAATTTTCTGCAATTGTTTTGCCATTCACCGTAATACAATCGTTGTGTAAAAACTGCTTCAACTCTTTTAATACAGCCGGTAAACCACCCGCATAAAAAAGGTCTTCCATAAAATATTTTCCTGAGGGTTGAAGGTTGGCAATTAAGGGGATATTGGCCAAGCCCGTATCAAAATCATCAATAGTGAGCGGCACGCCAACGCGACCAGCAATAGCAGTTAAATGAATTACAAAATTGGTAGATCCGCCGATGGCTGTATTCGCCATGATGGCATTCTCAAAAGCCTTGCGAGTGAGGATATCACTGGGTAGCATATTTTCTCTTACCATTTCTACAATCCGCATACCTGATAAATGAGCCAATACTTTTCTGCGTGAATCTGCGGCAGGAATAGCAGCGTTTTCAGGTAGTGATAAACCCAATGCTTCTATCATACAAGCCATAGAAGAGGCAGTACCCATAACGGCGCAATGACCTTGACTTCTAGCCATGCACGCTTCTGTTATTTCAAATTCAGCATCACTCATTTCACCCGAGCGATTGGCATTATCAAAACGCCAAACATCAGAAGTGCCAAGATCAGTGCCCTTATATTTTCCGGTAAGCATAGGGCCTCCTGATACCACAATGGTTGGAATATTTACACTGCATGCCCCCATTACCAAAGATGGCGTTGTTTTATCACAGCCACAGAGCAGCACAACCCCATCCATTGGGTTTGCACGTATGGATTCTTCTACATCCATACTAGCCAAATTCCTGTAGAGCATGGCAGTAGGCTTAATAAGTGTTTCACCCAATGACATCACCGGAAATTCTACGGGAAAACCACCTGCTTCATAAATACCATTTTTAACCGATTGTGCCAACTCCCTAAAATGCGCATTGCAAGGGGTTAATTCACTCCAAGTATTGCAGATACCAATAACTGGTTTCCCTTTAAATTCATGTGCTGGAATGCCCTGATTTTTCATCCAAGCTCGGTAGATAAATCCATCCTTGCCTTTTTTCCCAAACCAGTTACTACTGCGTAATTTAAATGACATACTAATACTTATTTTTTATTTACAATATTCACTAATTCAATATCTCTATAGCTACTTACAAAATTGCCGTCGCCCGTCTCCATTTCAGCAACCAATTGGTAAATTCCATTGTTATTGGGCAAATCCATTCTCAATATAACACGAGTTTGCTGAAGTGGCAATACTTCATAATGGGTTTTTATACTGCTTACTAAATGGTTGCCCTGCGTTAGTTTTAGTTGAATCTTATTCCGATGCAATAATTTGGTATCGTTGGTAATAATCAGAGGGATATCTACCGCAGTACCATTGGGATTATCTAGTTGAATTTGTGTATTCCAATAATCAATACTTATACCAACTGGAGCAAATGCACTGGGTATATACTTCAAGAAAAAAGAATCAAAACTTATGCTATTAACATCAATCAGGTTGTCACTTGTTTCTCCTGTAGGAATGGAATAGTTAATCCCAAAGGGATAAATTACGCCTATACAAGTACGCAATGATCGCCAATACTCGGTTACCGCAGCTAGGTATTTTGCATACAATTCACGACGCTGGTCTACTGATGCATCTGCCCCCAGCGCAGCATCATAAAAGCCTTTTGTAAGTGTGGTAGGTTGCCCATTTCTATTAAGCCAGAGATAAGAATACTCGTTTATTATAACAGCTTGTTGCCAATACCAGTTCAGCGGTAATTGTTTAAATGCATACTGGTAGGGCAAATAAAAAGTAGAGGGAACTTTTGGATGTTTGGGTATATCGGCCAGCGTAAATGGAAGTGTATTTTGTTTTCTATCATTCATCTGTTCCGTCCCTTTTACATAAGCTTCAAAATAAGGATGGGCTTCGCGTATATCGGTAGCAGATACGGGGGGCGACCAGCCATTGTCCCATGGCCGATTAGAAAAATCTAATTTACGCACCATTGAAATGGCTTTTCCAATTTCGGGCGACCAGGTTTCGTTTTGTGCATCCCAAACTACTACACTGGGATGGTTCCATCTTTCTTGCATCCAATGCGTAAATTCATTGGCAATATGTACCGCCTTCACTTTTGTTTTTACAATACCCCACTTTTTATAAGGATGGTTTTGCTCTTCAGATATATTCCCCAAATCGGGCTGAAAAGCAGACCATAAAGGAAATTCATCAAATACCATCATACCCACTTCATCTGCTATTTCATACCATAATTCTGGCGCTGCTGAAATACAAAACCGAACCCCATTCATACCCATTTTAGCATAGGTAGTAAATAGTTTTCTTACCCATTGCTCATTCCAAGGTTGTTGAATACAAAGTGGATCTTCAAAAAATCGATGAATGGCAAAATTAGTCCCTCGTATATAATAAGGATCGCCATTTAACAAAGCTCGGTTGGTGAAAGCTGTATCTATCTGGTAGGTACGCATTCCAAATCGGGTTGCATAGGAATATTTTTCATCAGAAAGCTTGAGTGTATATAAATTTGGATTTTCTGGCGACCAAAGTTTACAGTCTGGTATTGGAACCATAATTTCTGTGCTATTTATTTTTCCTGTTTCAATTTGTTCTATTACAATATTTTTAGACAGAATTTTTTTCCCCGTTCCATATTCAAATAAATTCAACACTAAGGGAAGGGTATTAATTCCAGGTTGGATACTGGTAGTTTCCATTATTATTCGCACCAATTTACGGTCAATATCAGGCACAACTTGTGTTCTAATTAAATAAGCCGAACCACTTAAAATCAATTCAACCCGATCATAAATTCCGGGTGGATATTTTTGTCGCTCTGCTTCTCCCCCACTCAATACCGTATCGGGTACATTACTGATATATGCGCCCACCCTAACAACCAATTCATTCTGTTGATTATTGCCTTTTAAGAAGGATGTGATATTAAAATACCCGGGGGTAAAATTCAAAGGATTCTCTCCAATCTCTTGTCCATTTAAAAATACTTTAGCACCATACATTGCTTTAAATATTTTCAACCTAGCCATTGCGGGCACCGCACCTTGAATGGAAAATTTTTTACGATACCAAAATGCTTCTCTAAGATTAGAAGGAACACCTATATTTTTAAAATTGGTTTCTTTATCATTTACAATACCCGGTACAGAAATGGTATTAAAGTATTTAGTGGGTTGCTTATTCAACACACCTTCTGCTATTTCCCATTTTCCATTTAAAGAAATAGTTCTACCAAACTCCTTACTAAAAAGCGTATCCTTATCATTTTTTTCTTGAAGAAATTGTGCTTGGGTTGTAATGGCAGCAGGTGGTAAATTGCCTTGGGCCAATAGCATTCCATTCAACAGTAAAAAAACTGCACTCAATAATATGGTTTGTTTAAAGTGGTTCATTATAGATTTGATTTATTCATATTCAATCACAATTTTTTGGGGAGATAATGTTTTCAAATCAAAATCTATATAGTTCGATGTTTCAATTGAATTCAATTGAAATGGAATGGGTTGTTGGTTAACAGTGACTGACTTTACTTGCACTTTTTTTGGGGGCAATAGAAAATGTGCTTTTAGTTCGGTTCCACTACCTGTTAAGCTTACTGTGATTGTTTTCTTGAGCGAATTGTTTTTATATTGATACGCAATATATCCATTAGAAGCCGGCAGGTTAACAGCAATATTAACAGAGTCAATTCCAGCGGCAGTCCACCTTGGCGATAGCAATACCTTATCAAAAGCAAGTCCATTATTTTTTGCACCTGCTAGTCCCTCAACCAATGCTGCCATACCATTAGCGGCAGCCCAGTTATCAGGGCCACCAAAAGATTCTCCTTTTGGCGCAATATAAAAAGGTTGATTGGCCAATGTAATTCCTGCAATGCAGTACATTCCACCTTCCAATGGTGCTCCAAATCGTAACCGATCTATTTTTTTTGCAGGAAAGGGATTGTCAATTACTGCCCAACAAACGCCCACTTTGGTAGATTTGAGATTGGGGCCAGACCATGCAACGCCACTGCGTTCTGTTTTAAGTGTTGGAAACCACCAATTAGAAACCACTTCATTTTTCATAAGGTATTGAGAGGCTTCAGAACCATCGCTATATAAAAAACTAATTGTGCCTGCAATATTGCTAGGCTTATTGTCAGAAGATGCGTGCAGAAGATAAACAGAGCCCGCAAAATCATTGATGGGCTGGTCTACTTGCAGCGGAAAATTTTTAGTGGTGGAAACCGCCATCACCGATCTGCGTTGATTGCTATCAGGATTAATAACAGTAAACGGAATATTTTTAAAAATTTGTTGGCCAGTAGGTAAACCACGCATATCATTACCAGCGCCAGTTGCCGTCATCCAAGGAAATGATTTTTCACCTCCTTTGTCCCATAAATCCATATTGGCATTGGCGGTAATATCTACAGATTTAAAACTGGGAGGTGGTGGGGGTAAGGGAATAGATCCGGTGTAAGAAAACCATATTTTATCTTGGTATTTTTTTCCCAGTTCCAACATACGATAAAGAATATCTGCCCCATACGCTTCGTATCCATTTTCGAATGCACCTTTTGCCAATTCACCAATAGCGTGACCAGCAATGCCTCCATTCATATACTGCCACTTTTCATCGTGGCCACCAAATCCTTTTTCAAAAGGAGGGTAAATAGCGTACCATTCACCCGGAGAACCTATTGGTAAATTATTTTTTAATTTTTTATAGGTTTCAATAATGGCTTTATTTATTTCTTGAGGTAAGCCACGATTGATAGAATACATATTTCCTTGTGCAATTTGTGATTTTTCATCCACCCCTAAATTGCGTTTAACCAAGGGATCCTCGTCAATAAAATGGGTAAAAAAATGTCCATTCCAACTCAATGCAATTAAGTTTTTCAAGATGGCTGCACCCCTATTTTTGTATAAAGCTGCTTTATCTTTTTCACCAGCAAATGCATACATTTCAGCCAATTGATTACAGGCTTCATAGTAACCGGTATTATCGCCAAAAAAAATACCGTATTTGGTTTTACCGGGCACAATTACCATAGTGTGACTCACAGGTGCTGGCGGAGTATATTCATCATCCACTTGAAAATCCCAGGAGTCAATGCAATAGGGGCGTTTTAGCAATTGAAATTTTTTACTCCAACGAACCGTATCAGTATAGCAATAATCAAGTGCCAATGCTGCCGAAGAAAGTGTTTTTTTCATCCAAGCTATATCTCCACTGGCTCGCCAATGTTTGTAAAACATATTTACATAATTATAGTCAGAATGATTATCAACGGGTTGACGAACAAAAAATAAATCCTTATCTTTTTTAAAATAACCAATCGGGTCATACGCTGTTTCAAAATATTCAGCGTTCCCCATACCGCCTCTATAGGTAGAAACAAAGCTCCAGATC
>JAAFJB010000118.1 GCA_013297995.1 Chitinophagales bacterium
CAATAAAGAATCAAACTCTCTTCTCCATTGATAAAATCTGGTAGTATCTCTCACACGCTCATCCCAACTGGTAAAGTAGGGACAAAAATGATTTTCAAGCACGGGAATATTGGCTTTATAATTATCTGCAAATTCACCGTAAGTTCTATAACTTATATTGGCTCGTTTGCAATAGTCCCATAAAAATCCTTTTTTGGGATTAGCAATTGCCCTATTGCCTTCTCCATCATAATTACCACCCCTACCGCCATAACTGGCAACCCAAGTTTTTTCTAAATAGTCGTTTGCATTGGCACCCATGGTCCAGTTATGCCCATCTGCACTTACTTCTCCATCTACATAAAAATTATCGAGCAATACAAATTCATTCACCAATTTATGCTGATTGGGCGTAATTTTTTCGCCAAACAAAACCAAACTAGTATCTCCATTTCCTGCTGCTATATCACCCAGCACTTGATCGTAAGTACGATTTTCTTTAACAATATAAAATACATATTTAATAGGCGATTGATCGCCTACTTTCATTGGAATTGGATTACCTACTTCACCTTGTGCATTCAATTCTTTTTCCTTGGAATAAGGCGTATTTTCATATACAGTTTTAGCATATTTTGCCAATAAAGCCTCGTTTGGTTCATCAATTATGCTCATGGTTCCTTTCATCAATCCACCAATATATTCTACTTTTACTGCTGTAGTATTATCACTTTTTTGGTAAATAACAGCCTGCTTTTTATGAATAGGATTAGGGCCATTGGGATTGGCAAATGAGCTAAACCCTTTACCATTGGTTACAAATATTTTTTTAGCTACTACCTTAACATTCGTAGGATACCATCCAACAGGAATAAAGCCTTTTGACCTGCTTTCTCCAATTTCGGATACGTTAAAAACGGCTAAGCAATTATTATCTGCATTGGCTATATACAAAGTTTTTTCATCGTCTGAGAGAGCCAATCCATTGGTGGTAGAACCCAATGGTGCATTGGGATATAGGGCAGCATTTAGGGTTTCTACTAGTTTTTTTGTAGTAATATTTATGATGGAAACACTATTATCGTTTGCGTTGGCTACAAATAAAAATTTTCCGTTCTTTGATAATAAAATTTCGTTTGGATTATCGCCTACCCATATAGAATCTGTAATAGTTTTTGTGGCTATATCATAAATCAAAATTTTATCGCCACCCCAAAGTGAAATATATAATTCCTGTTTATTTTTAGCTAATAAACAAGTGTAAGCTTCTGCACCCAAGCTCAGTTGCTGTATTATTTTCTTGGTAGTGATATCTACTGTATATAGCGAATTATTTTCTTTGGTAACGATATACATTTTTTGGGTAGCATCATCTATTTCAATACCTGCGGGGGATATTTTATTGGGCCATTTTGCACCCAATACAATGGTGTCTTTTGGTTGTAGTTTATTGTTATTAATGGCGTATTGAATAATCCAATTGTCGTTTCCACCGCTTACGAATAGTGATTTTTCATCCTTACTAAATTTTAGCCCATACCAACTTTTACCAATGGTTATTTGATCCAATATTTTTTCGGTATTTGGATTAATAAGTTGAATGGTTTGAGTGCTTTGTCCATTATTGGTGACTGCCATTAATTGCTTAGAATGAGAAACAGCCATATTTAGTGGCAGATCACCCAAGGGTATGGAGCGACCTGCAGGCGATAGCGACCAACCATTTGGGAGTATTAACTTTTTTTCATTGGCATCCTGTGAGGAAGCTATTAAAGAGAAAAAGCTGGTTAAAATAGCGAGTGATATTTTGATTGTATTTTTCATAAAAACTACTATTTATTGAACTCTTTTTTCATATCTGTTATATTATCCATTGCGGGGCCTTGAATTATTTTTCTCCAGTCAATACTGCGGTTGTATTTTTTCATGGCCTTATCAACATCAAAAATACGAGGGTCGTGTTGCTCTAAAGTATAAGGCGTATAGTCGGGCTTACTGGTAAAAAAATCTTGCAATAAAGAGGCGGTAACATCGTACTGATTCACATACGGAACACTCAGAATATTGTAAATGGTTTTGAGTATTGAGCCAAAATTAGCATGGGTGTGACTGATATAGCCGCGCTTTACATAAGGACCAGCCATCATTAAAATACTTCTATGAGCATCTATATGATCCACGCCACCTTGAGGATCGTCTTCTGTAATAATCACCAACATATTTTTCCAATATTTGGTTCTCGAAAGAAAATGCAAAATTCTACCCACAGCCAAGTCATTATCAGCCACAAAAGAACTTCTAGAAAAATAGCCATCTTCGGGTCTTGCCCCTGCAGTATGGTCGTTCGGCACTTGCATGGTTACCAATGCGGGCATGGTTTGTTTGCCTTTAATCCACATCTTGGTAAATTCATCTTCAAACTGATTCATTCTAAATTGATCTGGAATATTGGTATTATAACCTGCGTAGTTATGGCTTGTTTTATGGAACAATGCTTTTTGCATGGGTACCATTACACCGTGTGCTGCACCTGTAGCAGTATCATTCCAATTCTCTCTAACGTGAGCCGTTTCATTTGCTTCACCAAAATTATAGAAGTCAATTTTTTTTCTTTCCAGTGCTTCCCACAATCCCCCAATTTCAGCATAATCTTCTGGATCCATACTGCCAGTAGACCCGGGGAAACGGCGACCCGGAGCTTTAGAAAAATATTTAGCTGTTTTGCTCACATCAGAATTGGCTTCAACCCATTCATTGGGTATTACACCCATCATCCAATGGTGACCATGAATGGAAGCATCACTATCGCAATAAAAATTATCGCTAAATGCAAACTGCTTAGCTGCTTTGTGGTGATTGGGAGTAACTTTTAATTGTTTGTTTTTGGGTTGAAGCAATTCAGGTAAAGTGTATTCACAATTCACCCCAAATCTTGCTAAAGAACTATCTCCATTGGCATTTGGGAGCTGACCAAAAATTTCATCGTAGGTTCTATTTTCTTTGGTGATGTAAACAATATGTTTAATGGCAGTTTTATACAAACCTGGAAGTGGGGGTAGTGGATTTTTTTTATCAATATTAATGGTTGTTGTTATAAATGTATTGGCAATCGTTTGTTTGGTAAAAGCAGCCAAAGCTTTGGTATCGGGCATACTAATTTTTTGAAAACTACCCAACTGGATATCGCCAATATAAGTTCCTTGTGGAGGGGCAATAAATCCTGCGCCACCATTAGGGCCTGCACCCAAACCACGGCAAGAAATTACATACAATTCTTTTTCATCGTTAGACAACTGCACCCTAGTTGGTCCCCAACCAGTTGGTATTAAACCGGTAGTAAGTTTACTAGCTACGTCAATAACAGCAATTGCATTAAATCCCAGCAGGGCAACGTATAATGTTTTTTCATTTTTACTGAGTGTAATACCAAAAGGCAATAGCCCTCTAAACTTATCAATGCGCTTATCTACTTTAATGGGAATATGAGCAAGAATTTTATGATTGTTGAAATCAATAACCGCAATATTATCATTGGTAGCATTGGTAATATAAGCGTATTTTTTCCCCACTGCTATAGAGTTGGGACTAGCACCACCCACTACTTCAGCGTCTTCCACCATCTCTCCAATTTGATAACCAGTTTTAAATTTATCTATTACTTTATTTGTTTTTAAATCAATGGTAAAAACACTCATTGCCTCTGGTGAGTTGGGGCTACCAAGGCCGGGAATTTTTTTGCCTTCAACAATAGTCCCCTCAATAGATTCTTTGGTATTATTGCCATAAGGGTGGCGGCTGATTAATAGGGAATCATAATTTTTTTCAGTCATCCCTTCAATTAAAGGATAGGCATAAATACCCACATTGGCAACAAAAGCAGTTTGTTTATCGGCACTAATAGCCAAGCCAAAAGGCTGGCGACCAGTAGCAATAGAGGCAGTAATTTTTTTATCGACTAAGCTATAGCGCACCATTCTAAAATTACCTCTATCTAAAATAAGTAATTCATTGTTGTTGAATAATAAATCGGAGGTAAAACTGTCTTCAAATTTTTCACCATTGATGGTGCCATTTAAGGAAATAGAATCTATTTTTTTCAGGGTTTCAATATCATAAACTATTACAGCACCATTATCACCACCACTTAAATAAATGGTTTTTGAATCTGGGGAGAAGGCAATGCCAATAAAAGAGCCTTGTGAAAGGGGAGTGGTAATTTTTTTATCGTAGCTAGGTACTCTAATATTTTTTAATGAAGCAATATCAATAATAGTGAAAACACCATTGTGAAGGGTGACCGCTTTTTTACCATCAGGTGAAATAGCCATTCCAAAGGGATCGTGGGTAATTCGTATTAATTCACCAGCAGGAGAAAGGAAGCGACCACTGGGTAAAATAGAACTACCTTTCTCATTAATTGAACAAAACATATTCTTAGCTGGAACTTGAAGTACCACAGCAGACTTTTGCTGGGCATTTGCTGTAATAAAGCCAAGCGATAAGAGGGAAAAAAATATTATTTTATGCATGGTATGATTTTTATAAAGTTGTTGCCCTCAAAATAATAAGTATTCAATACCAATCAAGGCGAAGTATAAATACTTCGCCTTGATTGGAAAACTTGATTATTACTGTGAAAATTATTTAAGCAACCACATTTTTGTATTAATATCATCAGTACCTCCTTGTGCGGCTACTGCTTTAGTACGATTAACCCCATTTAAAGACTGTTCTGATAATGGGTAAATATACCTGATTGGCACTTTATTGGAATTTAGGTTAGCTGCCCCTGGAATAATTTCTGGCATACCAGTTCTTCTCCATTCAAACCATGCTTCTAATCCATTAAAGTACAGTGCTATCCATTTTTGCAATGCAACTTTAGCTAATTTATCAGCCTGTGATCCTGTAAAAGCTACTTGTGGTTGTATTAAATAACCACTAGGCATATTCACATTCACATTGTATTGAGTGGGTACTAAAGATTTCCAGTAACTAAAATTGGCATTTATTCCATTGGTATAATATGTTTCTGCATTTCCAGTAGAAATAAGGGATTTTTCACGGGCTTCCGCCAAAATAAATTGTAATTCTGAAAAATTCATTAGAATGGCACGAGGTGCTGAAGGATCTGGAACTGCTTGTCCTGGATCGTTACATACTAGGCAGGCAAAAGTGTATCCAACGCGTGAAACACCTTGTGGCCCTCCATTATAGTTAAGTGCAGCTACATCACCTAACCCATTTGGAATACCCTCTACTTTTGGTGAACCTGCAGTGATGGAAGATTGTGAAGGCCTACCAAAAACATTAATTCGAGTATCATTTAATGCAATTAATCGGTCACTTAATGTTTTGCTTACCCTAATTTCATCAAAGGAACCTACCCTAGAACCGTATAAAGGCCATTGATTTGGTGCGGCTGCTAGGTATTTAAGTTCTGCATTATCGTCATTGCTTGTAAAGATGGGATTAACAGTTGCATTGCTAACTATGGCTTGCATTTCGGCACTTACATCTTTTTTCTTTGAAAGATGAAGTAACAAACGTAATCGAAGGGAGTTGGCTAATTTTCTCCACTTAACTATACCAGCAGCTCCACCACCAAAGAGAATATCACCAGATAAATTTGTATTACTGGTTGCCAACAAATCATTTGCCTTTTTAAGGTCAGCTAAAATAGATGTATATATTTCTTCTTGAGTGTCGTAAGTAGGGGTATATACACCATCAGATTTAGCTTTACCAGCCTCCTTATAAGGAATATCTCCGTATGCATTAGTAGCTAAAGAAAACATCCAAGACTTTAAAATTAGTCCAACTCCTAAATAAGGGCTTTTTGTATCTTTTTCTACCGCAATAATTATATTTTGTAAATTCCTATTGTTGGCATAAACAGCATTCCATAAACCATTTTGCTCATTCCATAAATACCTGTCTTCATTTACAAACTGAATTTTTGCATGATATTGAGCAACCAAGTTACCAATACCCCAAGCATCTGATACTTGTTGATTCATCATATTCCGTATAACGCCACTAAGTAATAAATCAGGCGTTACATCGGTGGGATTATTATAGTTGGTATTTATATCTCTAAAATCCTTGGTGCAGCCAACTAAACTTGCGACTAGAATGATAGGTAGAAGTAGTTTTGAAATTTTCATATAAATATTTTTTAAATAAAATGATTTAGAACTTTAAGCTAAGATTTACACCAAAGCTTTTTGAAGAAGGTATTGCCATTGCTTCAATCCCTGGCAGGGCGGTGCCGCCATTGAATGACATATTTTCTGGATCAACATGCGGCACATTGTCTTTTAACCAAAGATTTCTTCCCACAAGTGATATATTAATTGAGGTAAAAGGTGTTTTACTTAAAAGTGTAGAGGAGAATGAATACCCAATTTGCAATTCTCTAAGCTTTACAAAAGAAGCATCATACATAACACCTTCTGCAATATTTCTTCCGCTTGTATAAGCTGTATGCCACTCACGTGCACTTACTTTTTTTGTATTTGGTATAAATGTTCCACCAGAAACTGTAACGCCATTTCCAATAACACCATTACCAGTTTGAGTTAAATCATAGCCATTAGCTCTCCCTTCTAGCGATTCAACAATAATACCCCCTTCTCTACCAACAGTTTGTGTTTGTGAATATATTTGTCCTCCAGATCTAATATCAAATAAGCAACTAAAATTAAAATTTTTGTAAGTAAATCTATT
>JAAFJB010000119.1 GCA_013297995.1 Chitinophagales bacterium
TAGAAAGATTGCAGCGATGGGGTTTTATTGGTATTGAATGCCATAGCTTTCTCCTTTCCCATAAGTTTACTAGCATACATTATAAGGGGGTAAAAAGTTTTTAAAAGAGATTGTTTCCAAGTCATATTAGTTCGTTTTATAAGCAGCAATGCCACCAGTAGTATTACAATGAATAAAATAAATCGTTTAACCATAATTATTATTTAAAGCTGCTATCCACTTCCCCCTACCCTCCAAGGTCTACCGTCTACTTCCTCACCCCACCAACCATTTCAATAGTTTTAATTTTCCCGTAAACGGCGGATACTTTAGTGCTGGATCAAACCAAGTGGGACTTTTCATAATAGCTTTTTTATGGCTGAATGTATCAAAACTAAATTTACCATGATAAGCCCCCATTCCGCTCAAACCCCTACCACCAAAGGGTAGGTTGGGATTGGTAAGGTGCAGACTGGCTGTATTGATACAAGCCCCACCTGAAGGCACCCCTTCTATCCATGCCGCTTCTTTTGCCTTAGAAGCCGTGAATACATAGAAAGCCAATGGGTTGGGGTTAAGGGCAATAATGGCTTTGGCTTCTTCCATCGTATTAAAAGAAAGAATGGGTAAAATAGGCCCAAAAATTTCTTCTTTCATAATGGCAGCATCAGTACTGGGTTCATCTAATAGAGTCGGTTCAATAAATAAAGTAGTAGCATCATAATTACCTCCATAAATAATTGTTCCATCCTGCAAATATTGAATGATACGGTTGAATTGCTTTTCATTAATAATTCTCCCATAGCCAATGCTATTGGCAGCATCAGCACCATAAAATTGGGGAATACATTTTTTTAGGGCAGCTATCAATTCCAGCTTTTTAGTTTGATGCACCAGTATATAATCTGGAGCAACACATATTTGACCAGCATTGGAAAACTTGGTGAGCGCAATTCGTTTGGCAGCGACGGTAATATCAGCATCGCGCTCTACCACACAGGGACTTTTACCACCCAATTCTAAAGTAACAGGCACTAATTTTTCAGCAGCCATTTTATAAATCATTTTACCAACAGTGGTACTGCCTGTATAAAATACATGATCAAAACTAAAATGGTTCATCAATTCGGGAATAATGGCTGCCCCATCACCCTGTATATATATTACTTGTTCTTGCGTAAAACAGGCTGTAATAATTTTTTGCATAATAGCAGCAGTAGCAGGTGCAAATTCACTGGGTTTTAACACCACGCAGTTGCCTGCCGCAATAGCTGCCATTAATGGGTTAAACAATAATTGAAACGGATAATTCCAAGGAGCTATAATCAATACTACCCCCAGCGGTTCTAGCTTTATTTTACTGCTACTCGGCAAATTCAAAAGATTGGTAGCAACAGGTTCTGGCTCCATCCATTTTTTTAAGTTTGAAATGGCATGTTTTAATTCAGCCATAAAAAAACCATTCTCTGTAACCCATACTTCCTCCTTGCTCTTGTGAAGATCTATATAAAGCGCATCAAAAATTTCTTGTTCATACGCTTCTACAACATTTTTAAGTTTTAGTAATTGTTGTTTACGAAAATCATATTTTTTGGTTGCGCCTGTTTCAAAGTAAAGTCGCATTGTATTAAGTTGCTCAACAAGAGAAGACATATTGCAATGGTTTAGCTACTAAAGTTACGCTAATAGATCCATTGCTTTAGCCTAGTAAGTTTTAAACTTCAAAGTTCCGCAACCCTCAAAAGCGTTGCATTTAGGCTAAAATTCCACCAACTATTTCTTCTGCGAGGCCAAAACTAAGTGTCATTCCTGCACCTCCCAATCCGTTTAAAATGTACACAGCATCAGTTACTTTGTGTAAGATATGGTTGGCTCCATTGGTCATTTTAGGATAAATACCATTCCATGTTTGTATAAGCTCTCCATTGCAATATTTGGTAAACTGTTGTAAATAATCAACTATTAATTGATTAATTGCCGCACTATCAAATGGATCGTGGGTTAAGCCATATTCGTGTGAATCTCCTACCGTAAGTTCTCCATGGTTATTTTGGGCTACCATTACATGAATACCATGCTTTATATAGGCTGGCATTTCAGTTTCATACCGTTCTTTTAAATGAGTGAGTGATGCTGCAGCTTTAAAACTACCATAATGAATTAACGATAACCCACCACATAAAGACACACCTAATTTAAAGTTGGGTGTTTTACTCACAAACCGCATCATTTGCAATTTACACTTGGTGATATTAAAGGATTCAAAAACCTGAGGATACAAAGTCTCAAAATCTGCTCCACTACAAACAAAAATTAAATCTGCTTCATATAATTTACTACCCACCCATACACTATGCGTTTCTATTTTTGTAACCGCTTTGCCAAAAATAAATTGCACATTTAAATGGGTTGAAAGATAGTTTGACACATTATTTATAGCTACCCTAGGATCCACAATCATTTCAGTATTGCTGTATAATCCTCCCATTAAGTGAACGGGATTCACACTTTCGAATCTGCGGATAACGGCATCTTTATCTAATAATTCTACTGGCCTTCCTTCCTTTTTAAATATTTCATACAACTCTTGTAGTAACTGCCATTCATCTTTAAAATACGCAGTATGTAAGCTGCCCGATTCATGGTACCACAAACCAGATTGATCGGCTATTTCTTTCCAAATATTTTTACTGCGCATTGCTCTATTATACAGTTCACCGGCAGGTTGGCCAATAGGCCAAATCATACCAAAATTTCTAATTGATGCACCAACAGCTTTTTCAGATTTTTCAATAATAGTAACTTCAAAACCTTTTAAACTTAGGGCTCTTGCTGTAGCCAATCCCACTATACCAGCTCCAATAACAATGGCTTTCTGTTTACTCATATACTTTTAATAAAATTAGGGAATAGTTTTCTGTGAATTTGTAGCGTAAGCAATATTAATAGTATGCCCAATATAGCAGCACTATAAAATAAAAAAGTGAAGAAATTTACCCAACTGTATTGCAGGGGAACAAATTCTTTTATAATCAACACGAATACCGTACCTAGGTATCCAAATGCATCAGCTATATACATTACAAAACCAACGTTTCCCGTTATTTTATAAGCTGCAATAAACCTTTCAAAATACAAACAGTTAAACGGTAAATAACTTAAATATAACCCTGTTGTTGCAGTTAACATCCAAAATAAAGGTGTGATCATTTCAAGGTTAAAAAGCAAGGTAGATAAACAGGATAAAGCTATGCCCGTAATTACCAAATAATGGGTGAGACGAAAGGCTTTAAAATTATCTTTTATTAAGAAAAAACTACCCACTACCAATAGTACTATCAAAGCCATAATAGTACTTGTTTTCGCAAAAATTCCTACATTATTTTGGTAACCAGTCTCAATCCATAACTCATTGGCAAAATCTTCACAAAAATCCCTCACTATGGTAAATATGGCATAGCTAATTATTGCTGGCATAATTACCCACCCAAATGTTTTTAAAAAAGATATTCGTTCTGCTTTAGTCATAGGGTTTCGAATGGTTCTATGCGCTATATCTTCTTCTGTAGGCGGTGGAGTTTGGCTGAGTAACCAAAGTGAAACTAAAAGTGGAATTATAAAAAAGAATCCTGCGGTAAAGGGCATCCAAAACTCATTTACCTCCAATATTTGTAGTATCCATTTTCCCACTGTTTTGGCAAGCCCTGATGCAAAAATAAAACTGACTGCTAAAAAAGCACCCATTATTTCAGTGGTTTTTCTGCCTTCTAAAAATCCAAAAACCAAACCAAAAATCATACCTAATGGTAAGCCATTTAAAAACAAGCAGATCAAACTATACGGTGGCGGAATTAACGCAAATAAAAGTAAGGAGAGCCAAGCCAATATTATACAGACTAAAATATATGAAACGCGATTGGTTGGTTTCATAGCAGCTATAAATTTGATTCCATAAAATTTACTAATCATATATCCTATTACTTGCGCAATTACTAAGCACACTTTATAAGATATTCCCAAAAAATAAATATTATGGTAGGTTCCTACTGTATAAGGTTTTCTAAACCCATACATACAAGAATAAACCACAAAAGCCATCACAGATACATAACTCACAAAAGCCATTGAAGAGCTGTTTAAGTATCGTACAATATGCTTATTCTGATAAATATTAGCTGGAAGCATAATGAAATATTACAATAAAAGTGGAATTAATTCACTCAAATTATTTATGATAGCTGTTGGCTTTGCTCTCATTAGCTGTTCATAATTATGTGCGCCAGTTGTAATACCCACCACTATTTTACAACCTGCATTTAAACCCTCTTCAATGTCAATTATAGAGTCTCCAACTTTAGCAAGTTCCGAAGCATTGGTAATACCAAATTCTTGCATAGCCAAAAAAATCATATCAGGTGATGGTCTGCCATTGGCAACATCAGATGCGGTTATTACTAAGTCAATTTCATATCCAACTTCCCACTCCAGTTCATTTAACAATAAAAATGCAGTACTTGAATCATAACCCGTATTCAAAACTATTTTAATTCCCATTTTTCTAAGGGTATCAAATACCATCAGCGCATTTGGCTGTGGTATAATATTGGCTGTTTGGTATGCTGCTTTCAACTGCAGTTGAAAATCTTCAAAAATGGCATCTATTTTATCAGCCCCAATATTTTCTTCCATATTATTTACAATGTCGCTGATGGCTTTTCTTTTTTCTTTTCCAGCACCATGAGTCAACACAAATTCTAATGTACAATTAAACCCTGCATTATTGATACTATGTTGTAATGTTTTGTAAACAATATTATCTTCATTAATTGTAGTACCTGCCATATCAAAAACAACCATTTTTATCATATTACTTTATTTAATTTTTGATTGGATAAATGTTTAATCATCATTGCTTCATAATAACTCATTTCTGGCAATGGCATATTTACCACTTTAGCCATTTCATCCCATTTTCTAAGTACAATATAATTAGTATGTAAGGGGTCTGCTTCAAATGCAAGTGCCTCGGTTTCGGTCATCTTTCCGCCTTGAAATTCCAATGTTTTTTTACTTGCGTCAGACAATAGATTGTAATAATTTGAATCGCTATATGTTAAGTAACGCTTGGCTTCTACGTGACTAGCTACCATTTTTGCAATTGAGGGTGCAAAGCCTTTACTTAATAAATATTCACCTCCAATTTTTTCATGATCTACAATTCCAAAACCATCCATATACTTAACTTCTACTTCAGGAAATGCCAACGCATATAAATGACCTATATCGTGTAAAAAAGCTGCCAAAATAAGTTCATCACTAGATCCTGCTTCTCTTGCAAATTCAGCGCACTGACACATATGTTCTATTTGAGAAACTGGTTCTCCCACATAGTCTTCGTTGCCAAATTTTTTATACATATCCATAATCTCAGCTACACTTTGTTGAACAGTTTCTTCTGCTTTTTGCATATATTTTAATTTAATAAATCTGAAGTACTACAAACTTATGTCAAACCCAATGGTCGCGCTTCTTCCAACACCATTAATACCACTGCCATGGGTTCTATAGTCACTATTCAAAACATTATGTATTCCCAAGCGAATTGCATAGGTTTTAGAAATATAACCGCCATAAATATTAATTACTTGAAATCCGGGTGTACCTCCTGCTGGAATACGATTATCGTCTATATCGCCCTGCGCCAATCGGTTTTGTTTGCCTGCCCATAAATAGGATATGCTTGATTGCCATTTATTTTTTTGATACCTTAATAAAATACTTCCATTTATGGGCGGTATTCTTCTCATGGGTTCATTGCGAGAAATATTTTGTCCATAAGCATAAGACCATGCTGATTTAATAGAAAACAAAGGCGAAATAATATAATCAATATTTGCTTCAACCCCATATAAAAAAGAGGTTTGGCTATTTACTTTGGTGTATATATTATATCCAGCTACTTGCTCACCGGGAATTTGCACCCTAGTAATTAAATTAGCGAGGTGCATATAAAAAACAGCCACGGAACTTTGTAGTTTTTTATTATTGAATCGATATCCTATTTCTGAATTGTATGTTTTTTCTGGAACCAGATTATACGCAGGGATCTCATAGCGAAAATCAACCAATCCAAGTGTACCCATATCATCAATATTAGGTGTTCTATATCCCGTACTAAATGAGCTGTATAGGGTTTGATTCTTATTTATATGAAATAATAAAGCAGCATTTGCCACCAAAGATGACGGCTTAATAATAATATTTCCTAGCCTCAAGTTATTGGTAGCTGTATCGGGAATTTTTAGCGAAATACTATTATACCTTAAACCTGCTTCAATCTTTATTTTATTGAATTGTATATGATGTAAATTATAGAACGATAAATTGCTGGTAGTAGCATTATTGGGATATAATCCACGTTGGTTAATACTTATATTATTAGCAATAGCTATTTGCTGTTTGATACTATTTACTTTATCATGATAAAATTCAATTCCCGTATTTGTAGTCCAGTTTTTAGATACACTAGATGCAATATCTAAAGTTAAGCCCATTGTTTTAACCCTATCTTCTTCTAAAAATTTGTTAGAAGCCCCATTTTTTTGATGGCTTCTGATTTCTAAACTATTTTGATAAGAGTTAATAAAAGTTATT
>JAAFJB010000013.1 GCA_013297995.1 Chitinophagales bacterium
ACGTATTAATGCGGCATTATGGCCAAAGGATCTCATCAAATTTTTCAGACCAACAACCCCAGCAGGTGGCAACGCTTTAAGTGGGGTGGTCGCTTATTGCTGTTCTTACTGGTGATTGCTATTATTGCCATCATCATTGCCATCCGTACTGCTTCCATGCCATCGGTACCCATTATTCAGGGCAAGGCTTTTAAAGAAATTTTAGAGTCAGACAAAGACACCGATTCAATTACCAAAGCTTACAAAGGGTTTAGAAAATTCATCAATAGCCAATGGAAAAAAGGAGATGGTTGTGGTCAGAACGACAGTGCCATTCGCTTATCTACTTCCCACTTATTCAGTGATAGCCTTGGTATTCGCGCTGCGTTTTATGTGGACTGGGATCCGCAGGCTTTTTTCTCCCTTAAAAGGAATATCAACAAACTCAATCTTGTTTTACCCGAATGGTTCTTTTTTGATGCCAAAGGAGATTCTATGGTTGTAAAAAGAGATAAACGTGGTTACGACCTCATAAAAAAATCGAAAGGCATACGGGTAATGCCCATGCTTACCAATAATATTGATGGAGCTTGGGATGGAGCAGTGGTGAGTAGGATTTTAAATAATAAAGTAAAACGCACCAAACTTATTAATGATTTATACCGATATATAAAATCTGAAGGGTTTGCTGGTGTGAATATTGACTTAGAGGAATTGATAGAAAACAACAATGGAGTACTCACCAATTTTCAGCGTGAACTGTATGAAAAATTTCATGCCAATGGCTTGCTTGTTTCACAAGATGTAATGCCGTTTAATGAAGATTACGACTACCAATCTCTCTCTGCCTACAATGATTATTTATTCTTAATGGCTTACGACCAATTTACTTCTAGTACAAAGCCAGGACCAATCAGCAGTCAGAAATGGATTGAAGCTGCCGTTACGCAGATGGTAAAAAAAGTACCCACGCACAAAATTGTCTTGTGTATTGCTGGCTTTGGATACGATTGGCCAAAAGGTGGTGTGGGGCATGATGTTACCTATCAACAGGCATTGAGTATAGCAAAAGAAAACAGTAGTAAAATTGTGTACGACAACAATTCTTACAATCTTCATTTTGATTATTATGATGAAAATGATCGGCCGAGAGAAGTCCATTTTACCGATGCTGCTACTAATTTTAATACCCTTCGTTTTGCTACTGAATATGGATTAGCGGGCACTTCATTGTGGCGTATGGGCAGTGAAGACAGCAGGCTATGGGATTTCTACCATTTGGCCATGAATAAGTCGGCTCTTCAGAAATTTAATTTTGAGGAATTCAGTAGGGTTGAAAGCAGCAACGATGTAGATTTTATGGGAGAAGGTGAAATATTAGACGTGATTTCAACCCCAACGCCAGGTAAAATTAGAACGGAGTTAGATACAGCTTGGATGTTGATTAGTGAGCAGTTTTACGACACCCTTCCTTCTATGTTTGTGGTGAAACAATTTGGCAAATCAGATGAGAAAAAAATGGTGCTCACTTTTGATGATGGACCCGATCCTTTGTATACCACACAAATTTTAGATATCCTTGATAAGTATAAAGTAGTGGCTAATTTTTTTATTGTAGGTATTGAAGCAGAGAAAAATATTCCACTGGTTGTCGCCAGAAAATAAAGAAATGGCATTGGTATCTATTATTGTTCCTGCCTACAATGAAGAAGTAAATGCCGTAGCTTCTTTAGAAAATTTATTGCGTTGCAGCTATCCCAATTTCCATATTATTTTTGTGAATGATGGTAGCAAAGACCAAACTCTAGAAAGGGTAAGTGCTGCTTTTGTAAATCACCCACAAATTACCATTCTAAATAAGCCCAACGGCGGAAAAGCATCCGCATTAAATTATGGCATTGCAGCTACCGATGCAGCATTTGTAGTTTGTATTGATGCAGATACCAAATTAAAACCCGACGCTGTTGCTAAGTTAATGGTGCATTTTTACCACAATAATGTGGGTGCAGTTGCAGGTAATGTTAAAGTAGGAAATGAAATAAATTTAATTACTCGCTGGCAAAATATAGAATATATAACTAGTCAAAATATAGATAGAAAAGCGTTTAGTTTTTTCAATGCCATCACAGTTGTTCCGGGTGCCATTGGTGCGTTCAGAAAAAAGGCGTTGGAAGAAGCGGGTGGCTTTACTTCCGATACATTGGCTGAGGATTGCGACTTAACCGTTCGCATACTTCGTTGTGGGTATCAAATTCAGAATGAGAATGCTGCTATTGCCATGACCGAAGCTCCTGAAACATTGGCGCAGTTTATGAAGCAGCGGTTTAGGTGGACCTTTGGTGTGATGCAAACATTCTGGAAAAATAGGGATGCCCTATTTAATATAAATTATCCTGCACTTGGCTTTATTGCCTTGCCTGATATACTCTTGTTTAAATACATCATTCCACTCTTTGCTCCCTTTGCAGATTTTCTCATGTTAATTGGACTGATTACTGGAAATGCATCAGAAATAGGGATTTATTATGCCCTATTCTTGGTCATTGATCTGGTAGTAGCTACCCTAGCTTTTTTAATGGAGAAAGAGCCCATTTGGAAGCTGATCTGGCTTGTTCCGCAAAGAATCATTTACCGTTGGTTATTGCTAATTGTTTTATTCAGAACCATGCGCAAAGCGGTGAAAGGAGAATTACAGCATTGGGGAGTATTGAAAAGAACGGGAAATGTATCAAAAACCATTTAAAAAAGCCTTTACTTTGCACCACTTGAGCAAAATTTATACACTATGCAATTAAGAGATATCCAAGTATTGAACGAAAAAGAAACCAGGGGTGGATTTGGAGAAGGTATTTATGAAATAGGAAAAGAAAACAGCAATGTAGTGGTTCTTACTGCAGATCTAGCTGGTTCCCTCAAACTTGGGCCTTTTATAAAAGATTTTCCAGAGCGTTTTGTACAAGTAGGTATTGCAGAAGCCAATATGATTTGTATAGCTGCGGGAATGACTATTGGTGGTAAGATTCCTTATACTACTACTTTTGCCAACTTCAGTACGGGTCGCGTTTACGATCAAATTCGCCAGAGTGTAGCTTATAGCAATAAAAATGTAAAAATATGTGCATCCCATGCAGGGCTTACCTTGGGTGAAGATGGAGCTACCCACCAAATTTTAGAAGATATAGGTTTGATGAAAATGTTGCCAGGGATGACGGTGATTGTACCCTGCGATTTTAACCAGACCAAGGCCGCCACTAAAGCCATTGCTGCTTATGAAGGACCAGTATACCTGCGTTTTGGTAGGCCGAAATGGCCCAATTTTACCAAAGAAGATGGAAGTGATTTTGTAATAGGAAAGGCGCAGCAATTGAGTGAAGGAACCGATGTATCTATTTTTGCTTGTGGGCATATGGTTTGGAAAGCTATTGAAGCGGGCAGAATTTTAGAAGAGAAAGGCATTAGCGTAGAATTGATAAATATACATACCATAAAGCCTTTAGACGAAGCGGCCATTATAGCATCAATTGCTAAAACCAAGTGTGCGGTAACCGTAGAAGAGCACAATATTATTGGGGGTTTGGGAGATGCAATAGCGCAGGTAGCAGCCAAAAATTTACCCATCCCTATTGAATATATAGGCACCAATGATACTTTTGGGGAAAGTGGAACACCCACCGAATTACTTACCAAATATGGCTTGGATACGCCATTTATAGTGAGTGCTGTGGAGAAAGTAATGGCAAGAAAGTAAAATTAAATTAGTGTTTTAAAAGAACCGCCCGACTAAGTTGAGGCGGTTTTTAATTGTTTTACTGCTATTTGCCTATATTAAACTCGGGGCTTTGTATATTGCATCCCAGTTTATAATAGCTTACCAATGAAGTAATTCGCATTCGCCATGTTCACTATGAAATTTTGGTTAATGGGTAATTTCTAAATTGCAAAACAAATATATACCTATGCAAGTAACAGAACATATTCAGCAGGCTAAAGATACTTTGATCTCTTTTGAAGTTTTACCCCCCTTAAAAGGCAAGACCATTCAACATGTATTTGATCATTTAAACCCCCTCATGGAGTTTAAACCCGCTTGGATTAATGTTACCTATCATAGAAGTGAAACCGCTTTTAAAAAGAAGTCCGATGGTACTTTTGACAAGGTTGAAGTACGCAAACGCCCGGGCACTGTTGGTATTTGCGCCGCCATCATGAACCATTACCATATTGATACCGTTCCCCATTTTATATGTGGTGGTTTTAATAAAAGAGAAAGTGAAGACGCTTTAATTGATTTAAACTTTCTTGGAATTGACAATGTGCTCGTTCTTCGTGGTGACGCCGCTAAAAATGAAGCCAGCTTTGAAGCGGAGACAGATGGACATAAATACGCCATCGACCTACAAAAGCAAGTGGTTAACTTAAACAGTGGTATTTACTTAGATGAAGACATTCAAAACGGTGGCAAAACCAGCTTCTGTATTGGCACTGCTGGATACCCTGAAAAACATTTTGAAGCACCCAACCTAGAGATTGATCTTCAGAGACTGAAAGAAAAAGTAGATGCTGGCGCTGATTATATCATGACCCAAATGTTCTTTGATAACCAGAAATTTTTTGATTACGTGAAAGCCTGTCGTGATATGGGTATTACCGTTCCTATCATTCCCGGCCTCAAACCCATCACAAACAAAAAACAACTCTCTGTTTTACCCAGAATTTTTCACGTAGATATTCCCACCGATCTCTCTAATGCCATTTCTAAATGCAAAACAGACCAAGAATGTGAATTGGTAGGCACCGAATGGCTGATACAACAGAGCAAGGAACTTAAAGCTTTTGGCGTGCCCGTTCTTCACTACTATACCCTCGGAAAACCTAAAGTAATTTGGAATACAGTTAAGCAACTCGTTTAAAACGGCTTATCGTTTTGCTTTGGCTTCCATCAGCGCATCAAACTGTTCCAACGACAATTGCTTGGCCATTATTCGCTTGTTCTTATCTAGTAAATAAAGCGTGGGCGTTTTAAAAATATCGTAGAGCTGTCTATAATTAGGTAGTGCCAATTTTTCTTCTGCCGTCTTTGCCTCTTTGGTCTGATAAGCGTGTACCCAAGTTGCTGAAAGTTTTTTTTCTATTATAAATTGCTTCCAAGCATTCAACTCGTTTTCATAAATATTTACGGAATAAATAACTACCCCCTTAGCCTTCCATTTGCTTCTATACAATGAATCTAATCTTGGAATTTCTTCCTTGCAGTGACCGCAATTGGGATCCCAAAATGCCACCACAGTAAATGGCGCTTCAATGCCATACAATGATCGAATCTTTCCCAATGTATCGGTCAATTCTAGCATGGGCGCTTGCTGCCCCAACTGATTAGCCATCAAGCTATAAGCACGCTCTATAATGGTTTTTCGTGATGCAGGATTCAATAATACCGTATCTCCCTTTGCATAAAAATTTTCAAACAAATAAATAAATACTTTATCCTGACCCATAAATTCTGGGTTCATATACTTATTGGTGAATTTGGTAAGCAAGTAGGGATAAAGTTCTTTGGCTGACCTTGCTGAGAGCAGCATATATTTTACTTCTGCAATAATAGAATCGGGCTCGGGTGAAATATAATATTTAAAATAATCATCTAATTTAGGCTCAAAAAAAGGCGTACGCAACAGCCTGTCTTCACTAAAAATCACATCATCCCAAAAATGATTTTTTACAAACCGGTATGGATACAATGAATCTGCTTTTCCATTTATCACGGGAATGGCTGGAGCTATTGGTCGCTTCATAATATGAAACAAGGCCGATAATAAAGACTCTGGATTTTTTTTCTGAATAGCCGTTTTATAGTCGCCCAACTCCTTCTCTACTTTACTCATTTCTACACGCAATTGGCTGGAATCTGCCGCATTCGGAGCTTTTTTATAAGCCTGCTCTAATTCTTGCAATTGCTTGCCTTTGGCTGCAGAGAATACCGCATAGGCTTTAAATAAATCATTATCGGGTGAGCCTATAATTTCAGCTTTCTCTTTGGCAGCAGTATCTGCAACAATAGAAAAATGCTGCAGCCCATCCATCAAAAATTCAAACTGTATGGTATAATTGGGCGATACCACAAAATAAATACCGGTAGTAAGTTTGGTATCTCCTTTAAAAACTCCCTTTCCCTCCTCATTCAGTTTGGCTGAATCTACCAGGGCCATTCCCTTGCCAAAATAACTGCCTAAATACACGGTGGTATTTCTTAAAGGATTAAGGGTAATAGGTATCATCCTTCCTTTTAACACCAGTTTTTTTGTAACTACATTCTTGGTTGTGGTAGCTTTTTTAGTCTGCCCAACCAACTGCATAGATATTAGCAAAGCTGCTATTCCTATCATCAAAAATTTCATATTCCCAATTTGAGCCTAAAATTAGGCAATTTAAAGCCGTAAAATGAAAATCGTACCTACCTTTACAGCGTGAGAAAGCAACGAAAAACAGTGGTACTTGAAAAATTATTAGTACAAGATTATGCAGCCGAGGGTAAATCACTTTCTAGGGTTGATGGTAAAGTTATTTTTATAGAAGGAGCTGTGCCAGGTGATATTGTAGATGTGCAACTTTCTAAAAACAAAGCCGACTGGGCCGAAGGTCATACCATTCATATTCATGAATTTTCAAGTGATCGGGTGCAGCCCTTCTGCAATCATTTTGGGGTTTGTGGTGGCTGCCAATGGCAGATGCTGCCTTACGAAAAACAACTGTTTTACAAACAAAAACAGGTTACCGATAACCTTACCCGCATTGCTAAAATTGAACTGCCCGAAATTGCACCCATCATTGGTGCCAGTAAAACCGAATTTTATAGAAATAAAATGGAATACACTTTTGCCACGCGCAAGTATATTCCTACCGAAGAATTCAGGCGCATGAAAGCCGCTGGAGAATCTTTTGATAATCAACCTGGTGCCGCTGGTTTTCACGTAAGGGGTTTTTTTGATAAAGTTGTAGAAATAGATACCTGCCATTTACAGGTTGAACCCACCAACGGCATTAGAAAAGCCATTGCTGCTTATACCGTAGCGCATGGCCTTCCTTTTTATGATATTAAAAAACATGAGGGCTGGATTCGCAACCTACTCATAAGAACCAGTAGTACTGGTGAGCTGATGGTAAATATGGTAATAGCTTATGAAGACCAAACCCATCGAATGGCTTTATTAGATCTTTTGCTGCAACAGTTTCCGCAGATTACCACTTTATTGTATACCATCAACAGCAAAAAGAATGATAGTTTATACGATCAATCACCAGTAGTATACGCTGGCAAGGGCTATATTATTGAGCAATTAGAATCTTTACAATTTAAAATAAGCCCCAAATCTTTCTTTCAGACCAATACCCAACAAGCTGAAAAATTGTATGCCATTACCCGTGAATTTGCGGAGCTAGATGGTAGCCAACTGGTATACGATCTCTATTGCGGTACGGGCAGCATCGGTCTCTTTGTTAGCCCGCAGGCTCGCAAGTTAATTGGCGTTGAAATGGTGGCAGATGCTATTGAAGACGCCAAAGAAAATGCCGCTTTAAACCAAGTGCATCACGCTGCTTTTTTTGCAGGTGACGTGATTGATATTTGTAATGATGCTTTTTTTGCAGAACATGGTAAGGCTGATGTAGTAATTACTGATCCTCCCAGAGCTGGTATGCACGAAAAACTGGTGAAGAAATTATTAGAAATTGCTGCCCCAACCATTGTGTATGTAAGCTGTAACCCTGCCACCCAAGCAAGAGACCTTGCTTTGTTGAGTGAAAAATATAGGGTTACTAAAATTCAGCCTGTAGACATGTTTCCGCATACCCTTCATATAGAAAATGTTGTTCAACTGAAATTAATATAATGATATGACTGAATTCCGTCCCAGTAGGTTTGAAATATTACCTACCATTGTAAAAAATCTGTTGATCATCAACGGACTTTTCTTCCTTGCTCAGAATACTATTTCTGGCTCAACTGGTTTTTTTAACCTTGAAAATATATTGGCATTGCATGGCTGGCAAAGTAATTTATTTAAGCCTTGGCAGTTGGTTACGCATATGTTTTTACATGGCGATTTTGGTCACTTACTGGGTAATATGTTTGCCTTATGGATGTTTGGATCTGTGCTTGAAAATCTATGGGGATCTAAGCGGTTTCTTACTTTTTATTTGATCTGTGGTCTCGGAGCTGCCCTTATTCACCTACTTTTTCTGAGCTATGAGTTTATTCCGTTAATGAACCGCTACCAAGCAATTTTTAGCTTGCAAGACATCAGTAGCCCTGCTCTGAATAATGCCATGATACAATTTATTAATACCTATAATATTCGGTTCGATAACCATACTGAAATTATCCGTGCACTACAATCGAATCCCGAAGATTCCGTTGCCAGTGCACAAATGTTTGAAGCACTTACTAGCTATTATCAAAACAATATCAATACCGCTACACTCGGTGCTAGTGGAGCTGTTTTTGGTGTATTGGCTGCTTTTGTTTACCTATTTCCCAACACCTATATTTATATTTATTTTCTTTTCCCCGTAAAGGCAAAATGGATTGGACTGGCATATTTTGGATATGAGTTTTTCTTCGCTCTCCGCAACACAGCCGGCGATAATGTAGCGCGTTGGGCGCATGTAGGAGGTGCCGTTGTAGGATTATTGATTGTACTTACTTGGAACAAAACCAATAAAAAAACGTTTTATTAGTATGCCTATCGCCTCCTTCAAATCGCCAAGAAATATATTATTGGGTCAAGACAATAATGGTCTGGTACTTTTATTTGCCATTAACTCGCTTGTGTTTGTACTCATAAACTTTGTAAAAATCATTTATTATTTAAGCGATATTCCCATTGAATTTTTTTATAGCCAAATACTAGATTGGTTTACACTCTCTCCCATTCCTGAAACCCTTTTGAACAAACCGTGGACTTTTCTAGCTTATATGTTCACCCACAGCAGTATTTGGCAGCTTATTAGCACCCTACTCTGGTTATGGGCTTTTGGTTTTATTTTACAGGATCTTGCGGGCAATACCAAGCTTATTCCCATTTACTTGTATGGAGGTTTTGTAGGTGCCATTGTTTTTGTGTTGATGAATAATATTTTCCCAGGATTGGAGAAAAATCTATTGGTTACCGCCCCCATGCTGGGTGGTGGCGCTGCGGTAATGGCCCTTGCTGTTGCCACTACTACCCTTGCCCCCGACTACCGAATTTTTCCCTTAATTAACGGTGGTATTCCACTCTGGGTACTTACATTAATTTTTGTTGCCATTGATTTTGCCACGCTTGCAGGCAGCAATGCAGGTATTGGAGCCGCACATTTAGCAGGTGCTGCCATTGGATTTTTATTTGTGAAGCAATTGCAGAAGGGGCGCGACTGGAGTGCTTGGATGATTCAATTGGTGAATTGGCTGGACGATTTATTCAGTCCCGAAAAAAAACACCAGCAGAAAAAATTAGCTGAAAAACATTTTTACAGAGCCAACCGCAAACCTTATGAAAAAATTGCCCATATCACACAGCAGCGGCTCGATGAAATTCTCGATAAAATAAACCAGCATGGTTATTCGTTCTTAACAGATGAGGAAAAAGCTTTTTTACAAAAAGCAAGCGATGAAGACCTCTAAAGCATGAACAAAATTAAATTGGCAAGCCCCATAAAAAAAATACTGCTCCTACTTGGGTGTTTACTATGTTTTGCCTTTTTAATTTCCTGCTTTAGCTACCGCATTCAACCAGAACAATTTATTGGAATTACTTATTTTGCACTCAGCTTTCCACTGCTGCTATTGGCCATGGTATGCTGGTGTATTATTGCTGCTTTTTTATACAAAAGAGGGGGATTATTTTTTTTACTTCTATTACCCGCTTGGAAAAATATTTCCACTACTGTTGCACTGCAAACAGCACCCCCATTTGTATTTGAAGCCAAGAAAAACAACCTACGCATCTTATCTTGGAATGTAAACGAATTTTTAATAGGGCATACCAACGATGCTATGTGGCAGGATAAACAAAATAAAATGCTTTCTTTCATTCAAAAATCGAATGCTGATATTCTTTGTTTTCAAGATTTTGTAAAAACACCACCAGGCGAACACTTCAATATTGAAAAATATATCAGCGACTCACTTCACTATCCTTATTACTATTTTAGTGAAGATGGTATTGGCTACGGTACCATTATCTATTCAAGATTTGCCATCAACAGTTATGGTCGCTTTAAATACACCGAAAAAGTGTATCCCGAAAGCCTTGCTTATATTGATGTACAAGTAAACAATCAGCCTATTCGAATTTATAATACGCATTTAAGGTCGATGTACTTACACTATGCTAACCTGAATATTCACAATATCGGATACCCTGAATTTGTAAAAGAAGATACTGCATTTCTTTTCCATTCCTCCAGACTAGAGCGTCTTGAATATTTTGATAGAATTCACCACTCACAAGCTAAACTTATAAAAAAAGTGTTTGCCAGTAAGCAAACCCCCTTTGTATTTTGTGCTGATTTAAACTCCGTTCCTACCAGCTATGTTTACAACCATATTGGGAGAGGTCTCAACGACGCCTTTTTAAAAAAAGGTACTGGTATTAGCGGCACCTATACAAAGTTCAACCCATTGGTTCGTATTGACTATATACTTACCTCGCCACCAATTAACGTACTTCAATACCATTCTCCATCATTAGAACTGTCTGATCACTTCCCAATTTTAACAGACCTTCAAGTAGGCTACTGATTTTTTTTGTAATTTTATGCAATGGGCAAGCATTGGGTGAGAAGAACTACCAAGACTATTTTTCTATCTATCAATATTTTTATTGGCCTATTATTTTTAATTGCTTGTTTATCTCCCTATATAAATCCGAATGATATTTGGTTGCACGGGTTCATGTCGCTCATTACTCCTTACTTAATTGTGTTATTAATTTTATTCATCCTGCTATGGTTAATCAGCAATCCTGTTTGGGCGCTACTTCCTTTACTTTGTTTGGTAGTTGGTTTTAAGCAAGTTGCTGTTGTATTTGCTTGGCATGGCAATTCGGGTTACAGCAAAAGAAAGTTAGAAAATAATATTCGCATTGTTGACTGGAATGTACAGAGTTTTAATGGATTAACCAATGATGTAAATGCAAAAAAACTAGTGCGAACCGAAGTAGCATCCACTATTTTAAAAACCCATCCAGATATTATTTGCCTTCAAGAATTTAACAGTGCGGCATCAGAAAATAATATTGCATTGTTTACGGCGTCTCACCCTTTTTATTATTTTTCGGCAGACCATAAAGGAAAGGCAAGCGATTATAAATCGGGATGTATTATTTTTTCTAAATATCCTATCATTAATAGTGGTAAAATAGATTTCCCTACTGAAGAAAGCTTAATTTATACAGACCTTCTTAAAGGATCAGACACCATCCGTATTTTCACTACCCATCTGCAATCCTTCAAATTTAAGCGCCAAGATTATGCAGACATACAAAAAATAAAATCTTCCAACAATGCATCGCTGCATGCTTCAATAGGCATTATGAGAAAGATGAAAGCCGCTTATAAAAAAAGAGGAGTGCAGACAGATATGGTGGTGAAAGAGTTGGAGAAAAGTCCCTACCCTTTTTTAATCTGCGGAGATTTTAACGACGTGCCCAATTCTTATGCCTACTTTAAGATACGAGGAGATCGTCAAGACGCCTTCTTAAAAAAAGGTTTTGGTATTGGCAGAAGTTTTATTTCATTGGCACCTACTTTAAGAATCGACTATATCATGCCCAACAATCACTTTGAAGTGAAACAATTTGACATGGTAGATGAACACCTCAGTGATCATATCATGCTGCTGGCTGATATTCGTTTAAAAAAATAAAATACCTTCGCCTTCATGTTGCTAAAAGTTTATAACTCACTTACCCGTAAAAAAGAAGTTTTTGTACCACTTAACCCACCCTATGTGGGAATATATGTATGCGGACCAACCGTAAGTGGTGAGAGCCACTTAGGCCATACCCGCCCCTATATTACATTTGATGTATTGTTTCGCTACCTAACTTACTTGGGTTATAAAGTACGTTATGTTCGCAATATTACCGATGCTGGTCACTTTGAAGAAGAAGGAAGGGAAGCAGAGGACAAAATTAGCACCAAAGCCACGCTGGAAAAACTAGAGCCGATGGAGTTGGTACAGAAATACACCAATCTCTTTCATTGGGCCATGAGCCAATTAAACAACCTGGCTCCTAGCATTGAGCCTACTGCAACGGGACATATTGTGGAGCAGATAGAGATGATTAAAAAAATAATTGCGGATGGGTATGCTTATGAATCCAATGGCTCCGTTTATTTTGATGTAGAAAAATACAATACCGATTACTCTGCAAAAAATCAACCCTATGGTATTCTCAGCGGCAGGGTATTGGAAGATCAGGTTGAAAGTACAAGGGCGCTAGACAATCAAGCAGAAAAACACAATAAAAGCGATTTTGCTCTCTGGAAAAATGCGCCACCAGAACATATCATGCGCTGGCAAAGTCCCTGGGGTGAAGGATTCCCAGGATGGCATATAGAATGTTCTGCCATGAGTAGCAAATACCTAGGAGATGAATTTGACATTCATGGGGGCGGAATGGATCTACAGTTTCCGCACCACGAGTGTGAGATAGCGCAAAGCACTGTTTGCAACCATAAAATGCCCGCGCGTTTTTGGATGCACAATAATATGATTACCATCAACGGAAAAAAGATGGGAAAGAGTTATAATAATGTAATAAAACTTACCGAATTATTCAGTGGTAACCATCCACTGCTTACCCAAGCTTATGCGCCATCAACCGTACGGTTTTTTATATTACAGTCGCAGTACAGAAGCCAGCTCGATTTTGGCAATGAGGGATTGCAAGCCAGTGAAAAAGGATTGCGCAGAATGATGGAAGCATTTGAATGGCTGATGGCTCAAAATAATATTGGCAGCAGTGAGCCCACAGATGATTCGCTCAACGAAAAAGTAGTGAAGCTGGTAGCAGAATTTGATGAATTCATGAATGATGATATTAATACAGCCAAAGTAATTGCCAATATTTTTGAATTAGTTCCCATTATTAATTCCATCAAAGACAAGCATATAGCAGTACACGCACTTAGTACTGATACAGTGGCATTGCTGAAAAAGCAATTGCAGCATTATATCATTGATATTTTAGGATTGCAGGGCAGCAAATCTAACCACAACAATAAACTAGAGGGGGTACTCCAACTACTCATTAATATTCGCAAGGAAGCCAAGGGCAGGAAAGACTTTGTAACCAGTGATAAAATTAGGAATGAATTGTTAGCACTGGGAGTGCAATTGAAAGACGAGAAAGATGGTGAAATAAGCTATACCATTGATTAGTACTTAGCGTTTATTAATTAAGATAATAATTCCTGCAAAATGGCATAGGTTTTCATCTTGCCAAAATTAGAAATATGCAGTGATAAATATAGTTGATAGGCTTCAAGCAACTGTCGTCTTATTTGCTGATTGAGTTGAATATTTTCCAGCTCATTGTAAAATGTTAGATTGGAAATATCGGATGTGGTTCTCGCCAATTGTCCCTCTAAAAAATAAGGATGCAAGGGTTTCTCGGCCACAAATATTCCTTCTTGTAAATCTATTATTGGTGTAGAATCACTATAATCACCTTGTAATTGAAAGCCCAGCTCTGCTGCTAAATGTAGGGTAAAATACAGCGGTAAATTTGCGGCTAAGCTACCATTGGCTTTATCTAGTTGCTTCAGCGTGTCTTCTATCAAATAAAATAATTCAGGGTTGGCTTCGGGTTGCTTTAAACTGTGTTGCAGCAATTCCATTACATACATAGCAACGGTATGCTTTACCACATCAAACAAAACAGCTTGATACATATAGCTCCAACGGTACTCTTTAATGAATTGCAATTGCTTTAATTCATTGTGGTGTACTTCCAATTCTAAAATAGCAGAAGGTTGAAAATAACTGGCTTTGCCAGCAGAAGTCTTGGTGCTTTGCCTTACCCCTTTTACAATATATTGTTGTATACCAAATAGTTCGGTATAAATACTGGTAATAATACTGGTATCCCCATATTTTACAGTACGCAGTACAACCCCTCTGGTAGCATGAATCATATTCTGAGGGTTAAAACAAATAGAACGAATTAAACCATAATGGCTTCTGGAATATTACTGGCTTTTTCTTTAGGAAGAACAGCCGGAATAAGTTGTATAATACCTACTGCGTGTAATCCTCTCATGAAGAAAAAAGTAAGATCAAATTCAAACCATTTCTTTGCAAAATTAGCGTCATCTTTTGCAAAGTGGTGATTGTTCTGAAACAATTCGCCCATGAGTAAAATACCCCAAGGTGAGCTATTTTTTGAATGATCACCGTTGTTGAAATTACTGTAGCCATACTTATGCCCACACCAATTTACAATAGCTCCTTGAATGGGACCCATTAAAAAATGAATGGGCAGCAACAGATACCACCAAGCATTGGGAGCAAAATAATAGTAGAAAGCAATATAGCTGGCCATAAAAACAAGGCGGGTAAGCGGATGGTGCCCGAACTTATCTAACTTATCCCATACGGGTAGATAGTCTTTTGTAAATTTAGGATCTGGCAAATTCTTTCCCGTTAAAAAGCCTCTAAATATTAAGATGGTACTCTGCATCATTTGATATACATCTTTAAAAAAATGCGGAGAATGTGGATCATGTTCCGTATCACTAAATTCATGGTGCATCCGATGCATAACACCATAGGCTCGAGGCACTAAATAAGAGGATCCTTGCACAAACCAAGTGCTTAGATAAAAGAAACGCTCCCAGTTTTTGCTGGTGGTATACATTTTATGAGAAGCAAAACGGTGCAGAAAAAAGGAGTGAAAAAACAGAGATCCAAACCAGTGCAATGCAAAAAATAGTAAGACAGCTACCATGAACTAATAATTTAAGTTTTGTAAGGTAAGAGATTATACAATACACTTAACAATTATTTACCATCTTTCAACATAATCAGCCCTTCACATTAAACAACGCCCGTAAACTGCTTTAGAAAGCGGATATCATTTTGAGAATAAAGTCGCAAGTCGTTTACTTGGTATTTTAACTGGGTAATTCTTTCTACGCCCATACCAAAGGCAAATCCCGTGTATTTATTGGCATCAATTCCAAAATTCTCCAGCACTTTTGGGTGCACCATACCACTTCCTAATATCTCTACCCATCCAGTATGTTTACAAATATTACATCCTTTTCCAGCACAGATTAAACAACTGATGTCCATTTCTGCACTGGGTTCTGTAAAGGGAAAATAACTGGGTCTGAACCTCACTTTTACGTTTTTACCAAACATTTCTTGCACAAAAAAGTAGAGGGTTTGTTTCAGATCGGCAAAGCTCACATTTTCATCAATATACAATCCTTCTACCTGATGAAAAAAGCAATGTGCGCGCGCGCTGATGGTTTCGTTTCTATATACTTTACCGGGACAAATTACCCGAATCGGTGGTTTCTGTGTTTCCATTACCCTTGCCTGAACACTGCTCGTATGGGTGCGCAACAGCCAGGTTGGCCCGTTGCCATCTATTGGTTTTTTAATATAGAAAGTATCTTGCATATCTCTTGCAGGATGGTCTTCTGGAAGGTTCATTGCTCCAAAATTATGCCAGTCGTCTTCTATCTCTGGCCCTTCCGCAACGGCAAAGCCGAGTCGCTTAAAAATAGCTACCATTTCGTTTTTTACCAAACTGAGGGGATGTCTGCTTCCAACAGATACCGAATCACCTGGAAGGGATAAATCATCTTTGCTATGAGAGCTTGGAGCCTGCACTTTTGCAGCCATATTATCGCCCTGCAAAGCGTCTAACTTGGCTTCTGCAAAGAGTTTGAATTCATTCAGCAACTGTCCAAATGCCTTTTTCTGTTCATTGGGAACCTGCTTTATTTCACCCATGATTTGCTTTACCAAACCCTTAGTACCCAGCCACTTAATGCGAAAAAGTTCTACTTCTTCTGCATTTAAAGCGGTGAAAGCAGCCATTTCAGCCTTATACCCATCTATTTGTTGCAATAAAGATTCCATGCGGCGAAGATAAAAAGGAAGATTGAAAACATATTTAAAATCTACTACAAGGCGCAGTTTACCTATATTTGTTGTTGCAATAAGCTATTTTACATGGAATACAATACCTCCAGAAACTATCTGGGAATGAAAGAATACGGCCGGCACGTACAAAAGATGGTAACTTATTTGCTTACCATTGAAGATCGTAGCAAAAGACAACAGCAGACACAATCGGTAATAGAGTTGATGGGCTTCCTAAATCCGCATTTAAAAAATGTGGAAGATTTCCGTCACAAACTATGGGATCATCTTTTTTTCATCAGTGATTTCACATTAGATGTTGAAAGTCCCTATCCCATTCCACAAAAAGAAACGTATAAACTAAAGCCCGAACCACTACCTTACCCTAAGCGTCATCCCAAATATGCGCATCTTGGTAAGAACCTAGAAGTGGTAATTGACAAGGCTCTGAAAGAAGAAGATCCTGAGAAAAAAGTAGGTTTCGCCAATGCTATTGCCTACTACATGAAATTGTCTTATAGCAACTGGCATAAAGAATTGGTTCACGACGAAGCCATTCGTTCTGAATTGAACAATATTACGGGTGGTGAACTTGAGTTCAGCAATACCCCATTCATCAAACACCGAAACCAGAATTTTGAGCGCGACGAATACCCTGCACGCAGCGGTGGAAGATGGCAACAAAATTTTGGTGGCAGAAATAATAGAAATGCAGGTGGTGGTCAACGCAACGATCGCAATGCGGGTGGCAGAAGCAGCAACAACAATAGAAATATTCAAGGAGGGCAGCGCAATGATACCCGCAATAACAGTGGGCTTCGCAACGACCGAAATCCCAGTGGGAATGGTTTTAAAAAGCGTTATTAAAATTTAGCATCAACTATTCATGAGTAGTTTTGAAGTAAGAGGCGGCAATAGACTAAGCGGTGAAATTATTCCTCAGGGTGCCAAGAATGAGGCATTACAAATTTTATCTGCTGTGGTGCTCACCAGCGAACCTATTACCCTCTCTAATATTCCCGATATTGTTGACGTTAATTTACTCATTGAATTAATAGCTGAGATGGGTGTTAAAGTAACACGCATTAACAGCAGTAGCTACTGTTTTCAGGCCGATCAAATTGATGCTGCCTATTTGGCTTCTGAAACTTTTAGAAAAAAAAGTGGCCGATTACGAGGCAGTGTAATGTTGGCAGGTCCTATGTTGGCTCGTTTTAAGAAAGCTTATATTCCCAAACCTGGTGGCGATAAAATTGGTAGAAGAAGATTAGATACCCATATTATTGGATTCCAAAAATTAGGCGCAGATTATGCTTACGATGAAACACTTGCTTGCTTTACCCTTACAACAGGGGGATTAAAAGGCAGTTATATGTTGCTCGATGAGCCCTCTGTTACGGGTACCGCTAATATTGTAATGGCGGCTGTTTTAGCAGAAGGCATTACCACTATTTACAACGCAGCCTGTGAACCATACCTGCAACAATTATGCGCTATGCTGAACCGGATGGGCGCAAAAATAAGTGGTATTGGCAGCAATCTGTTAACCATAGAAGGGGTAACAAAACTGGTTGGCACAGAACATCGTTTACTTCCCGACATGATTGAGATTGGTAGTTTTATTGGGCTAGCAGCCATGACCAAAAGTGAACTCACCATTAAAGATGCAGGCGTTAAACATTTAGGTATCATTCCCGAAAAATTTCAGCAGCTTGGTATTGAATTTCAAATTAAGGGGGATGATATTTATATTCCCGCACAAGAATCTTACACCATTCAAACCTTTATGGATGGTGGCATTTTAACCCTATCCGATCATCCTTGGCCGGGCTTTACACCCGACTTACTAAGTATTGTATTGGTGGTTGCTACACAAGCTATTGGCAGTGTGCTCATTCACCAAAAAATGTTTGAGAGTCGATTATTTTTTACGGACAAACTCATTGATATGGGTGCCCAAATTATTCTCTGTGATCCGCATAGGGCAACAGTGATAGGGCTTGGCAGAAAAAATAATTTAAGGGGAATTACCATGAGCAGTCCCGATATTCGTGCGGGACAAGCCCTGTTAATTGCTGCACTTAGTGCAGAAGGCAAAAGCACTATTCAAAATATTGAGCAGATTGATAGGGGTTATCAGTTTATAGATGAACGATTGAGGAATTTGGGAGCTGATATAAAAAGAGTTTCATAAACACAGAGTTCTTTAAGATTCATACCTACCACAGATTCCTCGGACACCAATCTCCAAACTTATTTCCAAGTAAAAACCCAAATACTATTTCATGAGTACCCTTACTCACCATATTTATTTTGGAAGTTTGCAAATCGTAAGAATACCCAATGTTGATGGTATTACTCAAATTTACTCCTAACATAGCTGCATAACCATCTTGGTATCTATATGAAGCCCCGATCCATAACAAATCTTGGTATTGCAGTTTCCCATTTATATCGAAACCAATTGGGAGTGGACTAATATACCGGATTAAAATAGATGGGAGAAATGATACATCATCGGAAACAGGAATACGATAACCAGCACTTAGGAATAAATGAGGCACCAATCTACCTTTTGTTAGTGCAATTTCATTATTAGAAAAAGCAACATTTTGAGGAATTATTTGTTGCGCAGATAATCCGATAAAATATTCTTTCGAATAAAGCCACAAGCCAGCACTTATATCGGGTTTAATTCTATTTAACACCCCACTTCCTACCACAGCTGGGTCTATTAAAGTAGCTCCAAAATTCAATTTGCGTGCATCCAAACTCAAATTAGTAAACCCTGCAGAAATTCCACCCGATAAATTCGTTGTAGGTGATAACCCAATATGATAGGAATAAGTACCATAAGCTGCAAATCTATTCAATGGACCCGTTTTATCATTGATGATTGTAAACCCAACACCTTGGTGTGGATCTGCAGCCTGATAATTGCGCCAATAGGCTTGTCCACGTGGATTCTGCCCTCTAGCCTTAAAGCCAGTAGCTGAAGTATTTTCATATGCACTTTTTTTTAATGGACCCTGCACGGTGATATAACTAGTAACTGGTGCGTCCTGTAATCCCACCCATTGCATGCGGTGACTTGCTTTTACATCCCAATAATTTTCAATTCCAGCTACAGCCGGATTAATCATGTAGTTGTTTAAAATATATTGGGTATAATATGGGCGTTGCTGTGCAGATGCAAATAATACAACTAAACAAGAAATAGCACAAAGCCCAATTTTTCTACTTAATAATTGTAACAGAGCCATTTAATATTTTTTGTCCATTTTTAGGGTCAATGATATAATAATAAGTTCCAATAGGCAATGATTTTTCTTTATAAAAACCATTCCATTCAATTCCAGATCTTTTTGATTCAAATAGCCTGATACCATATCGATCAAAAATACTTACTACGGCTTCAGGATATACGTTTAGATAGGTGATTTTCCATGTATCATTTATTCCATCGCCATTGGGGGAAAATGCATTGGGAATAATCAACCCATCTACAACCTGTACCATAATGGTATCAGTACTTATACAAGTATTTATATCTACTGCTTGAACAATATATTGTGTTAATGAAGAAGGATTTGCAATAGGCTTAGCAGTTGAAGCATTGGTAAGTGTATTAACTGGAGTCCAACTCCAAGTATTAATGCCTGAACCTACTGAATTTGCAGTCAATTGAATAGGTTGGCCCTTAATCATCAGGGTGTCATTTCCTGCATTTATAATAGGATTGGCATGTATCACCATTGTTAAAATTACAGAGGAAACGGTATCTTCTGCGGGACAAGTAATAGAGGAAGCCATTCGAACGCTTACCTGATCCTTATTTTTTAAACTATTCAATTGAAAGCTTACGCCCGAAGCAATAGGTACATTGTTAACCAGCCATATAATGTTTGGGGCTGAACCTCCATTGGTTAGCAACGCATTGAAGCGGGCAACAGAACCCTCACAAAAAGCAGGCTTTTCTGCTTGAATGGTAACACTCGTTGATACTGTATCAACCACAATAAACCTAATAGCAACAGATACTGCGGTATCATTGGTAACACAGTTTGCATTACTACGTAGCGTAACTGTTACACTATCACCATTCGATAACTTATTGGTGGAGAGAGAAGGCGCATTAATGCCAGAAACTATATTCCCGTTGATACGCCAAATATAAGTTGGATCCAAGCCACCATTGGTAGGCACGGCTAATATTCGTACAGAATCCCCCATACATGAAGATAGTTTTGTACTACTAACAACAACACTTGGTGTTAGGGGTGGGCAATTTTCATAAGCTCCCATATCAATTCCTATGCCTGTTGGTCTGCTTGTTCGGGTAATATCTGTAACTGGACTATTTACATTTGTTGCTTTGTCAATTGCTTTACTAGCAGGTTGTAATGAAAGACCATCATCAAGTGTGCCAAAAATTCCATCAGAACCCGCATCGTTTGTAGTGTTCTTAAAAAGTGGATTAGCATTTATATTACCCGCACCTATAATACTTCCATCTGTAAGTGAATATTGAAATTCTATTGAAGAATTAATGCTATTCACTATACTATTCCCTACTAAAGCAGTGTTCCCATAAAGAATACTATTTCGGATTTTTATTGCTTTATTATTCTGTAAAGCAAGAGCACCACCATAGCCAGACGAATTTCCAGATATCGTACAATTCATTAAACTAAATTCACCAGATTCAAATGCAAATATGGCACCGCCAAAATTATTCTCATCATTGCCTGCTGTATTTTTTGAGAAAACAGTATTTACAAATTCCTTATTGAAATTTGGACTATATGCTAATACCGCCCCTCCTACTAGCCTTGCCTTATTATTAATGAAATAACAGCTCGAGATAGAGGGGTTAGCAACCTGGTCTACTATTCCTAATGCACCGCCATAGTTGGCACTATTTGAATCGAATAAAATATTGCTCACAATTCCATTGAATGATCCTCCAATCAACAATCCACCTCCAATTTGTTTGCTGGTTTCTATTGTATTTTGATTAAAAGAGTTTGCACCTATAATAACGAATCCATCAATAATTGCCGAGCCAGATTTTACAGCCATTACTTGGTATACATTATCAATGTCATTATTCTTTATACCAATATCCCCACTCAAAATACTTGAACTAGAAGACCATAATTGAGAAGGTCTCTCCAATATACTGGCCTCAAAGCCAACAAACCCACCATAGAGATTTACATTTCTAGGTAATGAAAAAGAGGCAAATCTGTTAGAAGTATTGGTTGGTTTATAAGTACCCTTTGCTACCCATATCTCGCTACCAGGAGATGCAACCGCAATAGCAGATTGAAGATCATTAAAAGCATTTTCCCAGCTGGTTCCATCATTCTTACCACTAGCCAATTCTTTCACGAATAATTTTTGACTACAATCCCTTACCCTAATAAAAATTGGCACACTCTCTACTAAAGCAGTATTTAAGCAATTCGCATTACTGGTTAGTACACATATAATTTTTGCACTATCCTTTAGCTTGCCAGGAATAAATATTGAGCTATTGGCTCCTGCATTTACACCATCTATTTTCCATTGATATTGTGGTGTTGTACCACCATGTACCGTTGTTGCTTGAAAAATAGTAGTTGAGTCAGAACATATATTCTTAGATTCTGCCGTAATCAAAATGATAGGCGTTACACTTCCATTTTGCAATCGTATTCCATTACTCTTAATGGTTTTATTTATTGCGCAGCCTCCTGCATTTGTAACCCTTAACTCTATGCTATCACCAGTAACTGGAGTATTTAGTGTAAAGCCATTTTGATGATTGCTTACCACTACATTGTTTACAACCCATTGATAAGTGGCTAACGCATCTATATTCACAGTTTTGGCCGTAAAAGATATTGGATTGTTTCCGCAAGTGCTTGAAGAAGAAGCATTAATTGTTATTGCTGGTGCATTTGTATCATCTACCTGTAAATTAAGTGCATTTGAAATAACTAAGCTATCTGTTTGGCATAGGTTAGATGATTTCATTACTACCGTTACAACATCTAAATTCTTAAACTGCGTACCTGTGTACTGAGGACTATTGGTTCCAACAATTTGATTGTTTACACGCCAAGTATAGATGGGTGTGGCGTCTGCATTAGCTGCAATTGCTTGTAAGGTAACCGGAACACCAGTGCAAATTTTAGGTAGCGTAGAATCTATATACACAGATGGAGTAACAATATCTCTAACATTAATCGTTAAGGAATTACTTGTATAAGTATCTATTAACTGACATGTGTTGTTTGCTGTTATTTTGGCTGTTACAATATCACTATTTCTAAGATTAACTGTACTAAATGTATTTTCATTTGAATTACCTGTTACAGGTTGTGCATTAATCATCCATTGATACATAGGGTTACTGCCCGCATTTGTGGCTGTAGCCTTAAATCTTAAGGTTGAGTCTTTACAAATCGTAGTAGTACTACTCGAAATAGTAACCGATGCAGCAATATTAGGGTTTACAATCATTGATATCATGTCTGATCCTATAGAATTGTAAGCTTGGCAAGTATTGTTTGCAGTTAATATTGCAGTGATTTTGTCGCCATTTGCCAAACTATTAGTAGTATAATTCGTGCTATTTGTACCAACATTGATATTATTTACTTTCCATTGAACAACTGGAGCTGAACCAGCATTATTTAGCAAAGCCTCGAAGTTAACAGCACTGCCCGCACAAATTTGATATTTACTAGCTACTAACTTTATGGTTGGGTTTTGTTGAGTAGTAACACTTATAGCAATTGTATTACTACTTGCAGAAGCTATTGCCTGACAAGTAGCATTAGAACGTATGGTTACTTGTACAACATCTTTATCAGACAAGGATGCACTACTAAACGTACTTGTATTGGAGCCAACTTGTGCATTGTTTACAAACCATTGATAGGTAGGCGTACTACCTGCATTGATAGAACTGGCATTGAATATAACGTTTGTACCAGCGCAAATAGTAGTTGCAGAAGATATGATTGAAACCGATGGAATTGTATTGGCAGTAACAGAGATTGGAATAATAGCGCTACTAGCAGTTGAAGTAGTTTGGCAACTATTATTAGCAGATAGTACCACCTGTACAGCATCTCCATTTACTAAGCTAGTATTATTATAGGTTGTACTATTGGTTCCAACATTTATTCCATTAAGCTTCCACTGATACACTGGGCTTGCGCCCCCGTTTACACTACTTGCAGTAAACAACACCCCTACATTTTCACATATAGCGGTACTTGATGCAGTTACACTAACCGTTGGCGTTAGGTTGGAAATAACTTGCAAAGTAACTGCATTACTAGCTGCCAATGAATTAGTTTGGCAAATGTTATTTGCAGTCATTTGAGCTGTAACTACATCATTGTTACTAAGATTGCTAGCAGTGAACGTATTACTATTCGTTCCAACATTATTTCCATTAATCTTCCATTGATAAATTGGGTTTGAGCCACCATTGGTTGGAAATGCCGTAAACGTTATGCCTTCTCCTGAACATAAAATAGTTTTAGTTGCACTAATAGTTACGAGTGGGGTAACATTACTATTTGTGAGTGCGGGCAAGGCATAAGTTACGTTTGTGCTTGATAAGCAAGCCGCATTACTAACTACATTTAACGAAACAATATCTCCTTCCGAAGGATTAGTAAGCGTATAAGTTGCACTATTCGAACCAACTGAATTATTATTTAGTTTCCAATTGTATATGGGAGTAATACCACCATTGGTAATATTGGCTGTATAAGTAATCGAATTGTTTGCACAAATAGCAGTTGCCGTTGCTGTTACTGAAACAGCAGGCACAATAAATGAATTTACTTGTATCGATATTGGGCTACTATTTGCAGTTGTGAAGTTTAAACATGATTGATTGGAAGTCATATCAACAGTAACAATGTCAGAACTTGATAGCGCATTGGTGCTAAATACAGTGCTATTATTACCTACCGCAATTCCATTGACTCTCCATTGATACAAAGGATTCGCACCTTCATTCGTAGCAGTGGCTGTAAATGCAACCAAAGCCCCTGCACAAATAGTAGTATTGCTTGCCAAAACAGAAACTGTTGGATTAACTTTTGTGGCAATATTTGCACTGATGCTATTGCTGGTTACACTTGCTACCGTTTGACAAGTATTGTTGGGTATGACCTCAACTAGCACTACTTGTCCGTTAGTAAGTGTTGTACTACTAAAAGAAGATTGATTTAGCCCAACATTTACGCCATCCACTTTCCATTGATAAGTAGGGTTGGTGCCGCCGTTGGTAACCGTAGCCGAAAAACTTGCATTCGACCCTTCACAAATTCCGGCCGCATCGGCAACAATTTGTACAGATGGAATAATATTACTCGTTACTTTCATTAAGATGCTATTACTGGTTGCAGTAGCAGCATTCACACAATTTAAGCTACTGGTTAATACTACGTCAATAACATCGCTGTTCGATAGTGTGCTTGTTGTATAAGTAGCAGCCGTTTCACCATTTATATTATTCCCATTTTTTCGCCATTGATAATTAGGTGTTTGCCCACCATTTGTAGGCGTTGCTGTAAATACAACGCTTGTTCCGGCACAAATGGTACTAGCCGAAGTAGAAATGCTTACCAGAGGCGTAACATTTCCATTTACTAAAGTAATTGTGGGGCTAGTTGCATTGAGTGAACCTCCTGGGCAAATACGATTACCACTCATCGTAATTTTTACTGCATCATTTGCAACAGGGCTATTCAAAGTAAAAGTTTGTGGATTACCATCACCAACAGTAAAAGGACCTTGATCCACATTATTTAAAAACCACCTATATGTTTTACTATTTGTTGCAATAGTTGGATCGGGTGTAGCGGTAAAAACAATCGGGTTGCCCGCACAAACTGTTGAAGCACTTGCCGTTAAGCTTACTGAAAAATTTCTTTGGTTTTGCCCAATAAGGGTAATGGTATTGCTATTTGCAGTAGCAGTGGTTTGGCAAGTATTATTTGCTGTAAGTATTACATCAATTACATCTCCATTATTAGGGCTAAAAATTTGATACTCGGTATTGTTTGCACCCACATTTACACCATTCACCCTCCATTGATAGGTAGGCGTTGCACCTCCATTGGTGGGGGTTGCGAGAAATTTCATCGTTCCTGGACTACCAATACAAAAAGGGTTTCCACCTATTAAGAGAGTTATAGAAACAGAGGGAGTTACCCCTGCATTAACAATCATGGTAATATTGTTACTAGTAACTGTTGTAGTTGTTTGACAAGGGTTATTAGCCGTCATTACAACACTCACCACGTCATTGTTGTTCAAAGAAGTAGTGGTATAGCTTGCGCTATTGGTTCCTACGTTAATACCATTTACCTTCCACTGATACGATGGTGCTACACCACCATTTACCGGAGTAGCTGTAAATACCACACTGGTTCCCCTACATATATTGTTGGCGCTTGATGCAATAGATACCGATGGCACCACGTTCGGGTTAACGGTCATTGTAATATTGTTGCTATTAACAAGCGCTATTGTTTGGCAGGTGTTATTTGCAGTAAGTGTTGCCGAAACAATATCGTTGTTGGCTACTGTTGGTGCAGTATATGCATTGCCGCCGCTACCAACATTGGCCCCATTTAGTTTCCATTGAATGAGTGGATTGGTTCCTCCATTAGCAACCACTGCAGAAAAAGTTGCTCCAGCTCCAGCACAAATAGTAGTTGCATTAGCAGCTATAGTGAGTGAAGGCACAAGATTATTTTTTACCGTCATTACCAAAGGGGCACTCAATGCGGTAGCAGTGGTTTGGCAAGTATTATTAGCCAACACTACTACAGTTACAATATCCCCCGAAGCAAGTGTAGCATTTGAATAGGTATCACTATTAGTGCCAACATTTACACCATTTAATTTCCATTGATACGCTGGTAGTGAACCCGCATTATTTGCTAGTGCAGCAAAGCTAACATTTGTATTGGCACAAACCGTAGAGGCTAGCGTTGACACACTCACTGTAGGAGTAACATTATTATTTACTGCTACACTAATACCATTACTAATTGATGTATTGCTTGTTTGGCAAGTATTATTTGATGTGAGTACCACCGAAATAATATCTGAACTACTTAAGGTATTCGTAGTAAAAATAGCACTGTTACTCCCCACATTATTACCATTGATTCGCCACTGATATGCAGGTGCAGCACCACCATTAACGGGTGTAGCTGTAAAGTTTACAGCTGTACCCGAGCAAATGGTACTTGCCGAGGATGATATACTTACACTGGGTGCCAGGTTGTTAACAACACTTATAGGAATATCGTTGCTAATAGCATTAGGAGATACTGTACAACTTGCATTACTTACCAATGATACACTATATATCTCTCCATTAGCTATGTTAGTAGCCGTATAATTAGCTAAAGTTGCACCAGCGATATTTACACCGTTTTTCCTCCATTGATAACTTGGCCCCACCCCCCCATTTGTTGGTGTAGCGGTAAACGTTACGGGGGTATTATTACAAATAGATGTTGCACTGGCATTAATAACTACCGCTGGTGTTACATTGGCATTTGATAGTGTAATGGTATTACTATTTATGGTAGCTATAGATTGACAAGTATTATTGGTTGTTACCACTACACTAATAGCCATTCCTGCAGTTGGGTTACTTAACCCATAACTACTACTGTTAACTCCTACATTGTTTCCGTTCAATTTCCATTGATATACAGGAGCAGCACCTGCATTAGCCGCTGTTGCCGTAAACAATATTGGTGCAGCACCACAAACACTGTTACTATTGGAAGATATCGTAACCGTAGGCGTTACAATAGGATTCACTGTTATAGTAATACCCGCACTGCTAGAAGTGGCTGTTGTTTGACAACTATTATTTGCCGTTAATACTACCGTAAATACATCACCCGAATTTATACTAGCAGTTGTATAGCTTGCATTTACGGCACCTGCTATGTCTATACCATTTTTCTTCCATTGATATGCAGGTGAGGATCCACCATTAGTAGGTGTAGCAGTAAATAGCACATTATCTCCGGCACAAATAGTTGTAACCGAAGCCGAAATAGATACAGATGGTGTAACAGGTGTATTAGCTGTTACAGTTACAGCACTACTGGTAGCAGAAGAAACTTGTTGACACATATTGTTAGCAACCATAGTAACCGATACAGTAGAACCAGAGCTAATATTGTTGGCGGTATAAGATGAATTAGTTGCTCCACCTATAGGTACATTATTAAGCAGCCATTGATAAGTAGGTAAGGATCCGCCATTAACAGGTGTAGCAGTAAATGAAATATTTGAACCAACGCAATATGGATTTGGAGAAGCCGCAACTGTTACACTGGGAACCAGCACTGGATTAACAGTCATATTAATGGCATTACTAGTAGCAGTGCTAGAAGTTTGACAGGTATTGTTGCTAGTTAATACAACGGTTACCAACACACCATTTACCAACCCATTTGAACTATAGGTATTGGCATTAGTTCCTACATTCGTGCCATTAACTTTCCATTGATAAGAAGGTGAACTACCTGGGTTAGTGGGCGTTGCTGTAAAATTTACATTTGTTGAAGCACATATAGTTGTGGCATCACTAACGATAGTAACAGATGGAGTAATATTAGCGATAACATTTGCGGTAATGGAATTACTTACAGCAGTGGGTGAACTTTGACAAGCGTTATTGGTTGTTAAAACAACTCTAAATACATCCCCTTGCACTGCTGTAGTTGTACTATAAGTGCTATTGATTGCCCCGGGAATATTTGACCCATTCTTTTGCCATTGATATGCAGGTGTAGTTCCCCCATTAGTAGGTGTTGCAGTGAAGCTAATAGATGAACCAGCACAAATAGTAGTTGCGGCACTAGTAATATTAACCGATGGAGTAAGGTTTGCATTGATTACCATGCTAACCTGATTGCTTTGTGCAACAGCTACTGATTGACATGCATTATTTGCTGTTATTCTTACCCTTACAATATCTCCTTGTAGCAGGCTTGTTGATACAAAGCTATTACTATTTGTACCCGCATTTAACCCATTAACCGTCCATTGATACACTGGAGAAGACCCTCCATTTACTGGCGTAGCTGTAAATGTAACCGATGTGCCCGCACATACAGCAGTTGCCGAGGCACCAATTGTTACCGATGGGGTTACAATAGCATTTACCACCATTGTAATGGCATTGCTGGTAGCTGTTGGAGTAGTTTGACAGTTATTATTGGCTGTAAGTACCACTGAAACTACATCTCCATTAACCAATGTACTGTTCGAATAAGTGGTACTATTGGTTCCAACATTGTTTCCATTAAGTTTCCATTGATATACTGGTGAAGTTCCACCATTTACTGGTGTAGCAGCAAATATTACGGTTGTACCTGTACATATTGTGGTAGCAGAGGCATTGATAGAAACCGTTGGTACTAAATTCGATTGTACCGACATGTTTATGGGTGCACTTGTTGCATTATTTGTACTTCTACAATTTGCATTGCTTGTTAACACACACCGAATAGCATCTACATCAACAAAGCCTGTTCCTGCAACAGCAGAATAAGTACTACTATTCGCTCCACTAATGTTTAATCCATTTTTTGTCCACTGAAAACCCGGTGTAGCACCTCCATTTGTAGGTATTGCTGTAAAATTTACAGTTGTATTATTACAAACGGTTGTGGCACTTGCCGCAATAGTGATGCTAGGTGTAACAGTTGTATTACCAAGTATAATTGGAGTGCTCGTAACTGTTTGATTTCCCGATGGGCAAGTAAAGGAGCTTGAATAGACTACTTTAACTTCTTGACCTGCAATTGGTGATGCAAGTGTATAGGTTGCGCTATTCGTACCAACATCTACATTATTAAGTTTCCATTGATAGGTAGGCGTAGTTCCTGCAACATTTGGCGAAGCAGTAAATGTAATTGGATCGCCGCCACATATATTTATAGAAGAAGCGGCTACAGTTACAGCATTGGTAATATTTGCTTGTACCGCCATAGTAACAACATTGCTATTTACTATTCCAATTGTTTGACAAGCGTTGTTGGGTGTCATCTCTACCCTAATAGCGTCCCCTTGTACCAATCCCGCGCTACTATAAGTAGCAGCGGTTGCTCCACCAATAGTTGCACCGTTTCTAAACCATCGATAAGTTGGTGATATGCCACCATTTGTGGGTGTTGCAGTGAAGTTTACGCTTGTACCTGCACATATTGTAGTAGCAGATGCAGCAATTGTTACACTTGGCACCAAAATAGGGTTAACAGTTATAGTTATACTATTGCTGGTTACCGAAGCAATTGACTGGCAAGTATTGTTAGCGGTCATAACCACTGTAACTATATCTCCATTAATGAGTGAGTTTGAAACAAAACTTGCAGTGTTTGTTCCAACATTATTACCATTAATCCTCCATTGATACACTGGAGTACTTCCGCCATTAACAGATGTTGCAGTGAAAGTGACCGAAGTGCCAGCACAGATACTGGTTGCAGAAGCATTTATGGAAACAGTAGGGGTGAGTACTGGATTTACACCCATTGTAATGGGAGCACTAAGTACAGGTCTTGGACTCGCGCAGGTATTACTGCTCGTCATGCTAACCCTAACTAAATCACCATTTGAAATATTGGTGCCAGCTATAGCATTAAAAGTACTGCTGGTTTCGCCAAGAATATTTGTACCATTTCTAGTCCATTGATACGTTGGTGTTGTACCCCCATTTGTAGGTATAGCGGTAAACTGTAAATTTGATCCCGAGCAGGCGGGGTTTGTACCAGTTGTTAAGGTTGAAGATACACTAGCTGTAACAAGTGCGTTTACAATTAGCGTAATTGGTGTACTTGTTATTGTAGAGCTGGTTGCGCAAGAAATACTACTAGTTAATACACATCTAATTAGGTCGCCATTTACAAATGTAGTTCCTGCAGTTCCTGTAAAAACAGATCCAGTTGCACCAGATATATTCACACCATTTCTCGTCCATTGGTAGGTTGGCGTAGTTCCTGGGTTAGTAGGTGTAGCAGTAAAGCTAATAGTTGTACCATTACATGCAGGGTTTGTGCCACTTGTTACTGCAATACTTATTGTTGGTGTTACTAACGTATTAACCGTTGTTGTTATGGCATTGCTTGTTGCAACAACTGTACCTAAACATGCGGGGGTACTCGAAAATATGCAGCGAATAATATCACCATTTAAAACATCGGTACCTGCTGTTGCCGCATAAGTTGCCGATGTTGCCCCCGATAAATTTACCCCGTTTTTTGTCCATTGATAGCTTGGTGCACTACCGGCATTAGTAGGTGTAGCCGTATAACTAAGTGAAGATCCTGTACATGAAGGATTAGACCCAGCGGTTAATGCAATAGCAACAGTTGGTGCAGTAACTGTTTGTACCGACATTGAAATTGAATTACTGGTAACAGTAGTAGGTGATGCACATACTGCATTGCTGTTTACTACGCATCTTATAACATCTCCTTGTACAATATTTGTACCAGCGTTTGCAGTGTAAGTTGCCGATGTTGCGCCAGATATATTAACCCCGTTTCTTGTCCATTGATAGCTTGGTGTAACTCCCCCATTGGTTACCGTTGCAGTATAAACTAAGTTTGTGCCATTGCAAGCTGGATTAGCACCTGTAGTTAAAGCTATGCTAACACTTGGAACAAGTACCGGATTTACAGTTATTGTTTTGGAAGCTACTACGGTACCACAATTCCCCCCCATACTTGTTAAGGTTAGCGTAATTGGTGTAGCTGAATTTGAAGCGGCTGTAAAAGTTGCAATATTTGGCGTTGAGCCAGTATTGTTACTAAAGGTTCCACTAGTGGCAGTCCAAATAGCACCAGTTGCACCTCCCCCAGATGTTCCTCCTAATGCTGCTGATGTTGCACCCTGGCAAATTGCAGCAATAGCACTTCCCACATTTATTGTTGGGTTTCTATTTACATTCAACACTACACAACCTGTCCAAAAAGCTGTTCCACAAGCGGGGCTACCAGTGGGTGTTATTTTACAAGCAAAAACCCTTATTCCCGTAAAATTTGATGCCGGTGTAATTGAAGTGGTTCCAAACCCTGTTCCATGTGTTCCATTTACAGCCGCAATCCATCCAGCTGGTGGAGTGAGCGAAGTAGGGCATGGTGGGGTTCCACCCAAAGTATAAACAAACCATTCATACAAAAAAGAGGCTGAACCTGTTACACCTGTTATAGAGACAGGGTTAAAAGATGCTCCTTCACAAATTGTTTGTGTACTATTACTTATAGTTCCTTGGTTTGGAAAAGGTTGAGCAGCAACCGAGCTAGAAGGCAAAGAGCAGCCATCGAAAGTAGCTTGTCGCCTAAATGCAGAATAAACGGGTGTATTAACACTTGTTCTTGTTAATGTTGTACCTGTAGCACCTGCAATATTTACCCAACTTGTATTATCATTCGATCCTTGCCACTCAAAGCTTGAACCATCATCTACAGAAACTGAAAAGTTATTATTACAATTATAAGTTACACTAGCTGTTCCCGGATTGGGGTTCTCCCTTGTATAACGAAGTGTCATAGAATTATTCGACCATGTATTTGAACACGAAGCATCGTTATTAATGTAGGCGTAATGAATACCTGCAGTTGCACTTGTAAAAATCAAAGGAGATATGCCATAAGCAACTACTGTATTTGTACTATTTGTAATGGTGATTCTGCTATTCGCAGTACCATTGTCAAGCGTAACAGTAAATTTTCGCCCAACACTGCCTACAGTAAGTTCTAATCTTTGTGTAAATGCAACATTGGATGTACTGGTAACGGTTGACCCACAAGAAGGTAAACTTAAAGAACTATGGGTATTAAAGGCTTTAGTACACTGACTAATGGCAACACCTTGGCAAAAAAAACAAATTAACAATAGTTGCACTACTCTTTTAACCATAACATGCTTTCTAACTTCGCAGCTTTATCGATTACCCGTAAAAACGGAGAATTAAAGGTACAGCCATGAAACAGCCATATACCGTTAAAAAGATACCGTTAGCTGAAAATATAAGCTAATCGCACATTACAGGATTTGTTGCCGATGGATATAACATTCCATACTTTTTGCAAAAGCGCATAAAAAAACAATTAAATGCATTGTTTGAGACATCAAGGTGGAAAGCCGATTTATAAAAAAAATAAGCCGATTTATTTTGCTTCAATTGATATAAAAGGTTTCCTCTTTGTATTAAAACATTTTTATTTGTAGGAAAATATTTTATTGCAGTATCGGACCATTGTATTGACTTTTCTTGTTGCCCCAATAAAGAATAGGCTTCAATAATATCAATATATGATTGTATTCTATTTTTATTCGTTTCAAGCATTTTGTTATTTACCGAAATAATTGCTTCATAGTCTTGCATAGCTATACTTAATTGATGTATAGCCAATAAAGGGGTAATATTTCCCTTATCGGTGTCATAGGCTTTGTAATAGGCTACTATTGCACCTTTAAAATCTTTATTATACGCATGAATTCTAGCTAAATCGTACCAAAAATTGGAAAACTGAGGGAAAACTGTAACTGCTTGCCGAGCATAGTGTGTTGCCGCTTCAAGGTATATTCTAGCATTACTGTTGGTACTATCATTCAACCAAGCTGTAATGTATTGTGTAGCCAATAAATTATTGCCTTTTGCCGAAAAGGGGGCTGCATCAACATCGTGCTGCATTAACCCAGTTGGTGTTTGCCATAATTTAGCCCTTGTATTAGAAGCATAGCAGAAAAAAATAAAAATCGGTGTAACCAATAAAAACTTAAAGCTGCTGTGAAGAGGAATATAGTAAACAAAAGAGCAAACAAGTATCAAAAAAAACAGAGAAACGCCAAACAATAGCCTTTCGGCTATAATACCAGGTATTGGAAACAATAAGCTACCTAGCATTAAAATACCACAAATAATGGTAATTTCCAATGGCATTTTAAGTAATTGCTTATTGTAAAGTATAGATAGCAAAATTAAACCAAGTGAGCAAGCACCTATAATGATATATATTAACCCAAATTGAATATCGAGGAAATTATACCCATAAAAGAAATACTGTTGTACAGGGAACAACAATAGCATTAAATTGGTGATGCAAATCTTTGAAAATGCTATTAGTTTTTGTAAGGGATTTGAGATAAAAAAAACATTGTTTTCAACAAACTCAATTATCCTGTTTACCGAAATACTATTTTCTTGAATAAGATTCGCATTATGAAGGTTAGCATGATACACAGCAAACGTTATACTGCTAAACCCCACTAGCACAAAAAAACACTTTAAAACAAATGAGAACCGCTTTTCTCCCTCGGCTACTAAGAAGCTAGGTATGTTTCGAATAGCAAAATAAAAAAAGTACAACTGAAAAATAAATGAAATTGAAAACCCAATATCGGGATTTCGCAATAGTGCAATAAAATTAAAGATTAAAATAACTAGCCATATGGTTAATGCTATTACTTTACTATACCTAAATTTTTTGAACAGAAAAGGAATAGAAACTGAGGCAAAAATCACCAAATAGTGTAAGGAAGAGCGTATTAAAAAACCGATATCTTCATAATAAACACTTGTTGATACACCAAAACACAAATACAACAATGAACCCGCCAATAAAAAGGGAGTCATGTACCATAGTGTAAATTTTCTATCGAAAACTGCTAATAATATTGGCACCAATAATACATCTTGAAACGCCTCGGTTTTTATAATAACTAAGTATAATATTAAAAGCAAAAATAAACTGATTTCGTACCCTATATCTACTCTATAAATTCTTGAGGCAAGGATATCTGTGAATACAACCGTGCTAAGTGTTAGCGCAGCTAGGGTAAACCCATATTCCCATTTAATACAATAACCAATAATAAAAGAAAGGAAAAAAAAGATAGCCTCATACCACCTAACCTTATCTAAATAGTTGGCCAAACTTCTATAAAACGTTAATGCTAAAATAATTAATACAAAAAACCCAATGGTTTCTATATTAAAAAAGCCAATCAAGGGAGTTGTGCAAACAATAGCAATAAAAACGAAACTAAAGAACAAGCAAGTGAATAAAATGATTCTATTTACTTTATAGTATGCAAGAAAACTAGTAATTGCGAATAATACATAAAGTACTCCAGTAAATTTGGATAATACAGATAATACCAAAAATGAAAAAACAACAGTAGCCCATATTAATGTAATATTCTTTTTTTTGAGTATAATATTTATTGCTAATAAACCAAAAACAAAAGATAATAGCTCATCTCTATTTTTAATGCTACAAACTACTTCACTATGTATTGGGTGAAGTAAAAAAAATAAAGTAATCAATAAAGTTAAATGGTCATTTCCTACAATTTTTCGGCAAACTGTATATACAAGCATACAACAAAGGGCATATAAAATTAAATTTATTAAGTGAGCAGCGGCTGCACTTTCTCCAAATAAACTATGCTCAATTGCAAAAAAAAGGTGGGTAATAGGTCGATAATCAAATTTATAAGATAAACTATCCTCATAGTACCCACTACCAATAATATCCATGATTGATGATATACCCCCACTTGTTCTTGGATGATTTTGAGTTACTAGGTTATCATCCATATTATAGGCGCCTGTAAGAATAGGGTAATAGGTAACAAACGTTAATAAAAGAATACTACCTGCTACCAAACGAGGTTTCAAAATTTTAGTAAGCATATAATTAATTATTTACCCTCATTCAAAAAATCGTTCTATTTTCCACCTAACAAATCTAATCGCTAGTATAATTTTATACTTGATACTTTCTTTATATAAGCTTTTTCTCCACCCATATAATTTCAAAAAGATAATATATTCTTGTAGCAATACTTTCAAAGCATCATCTTCACCTAACAAAATTTTTTGAACAGTTAATGGTGCAAAGTGTATGCATACAAGGGGATAATTATCTCTAATAACTACTTTGTTATTGATGATTGATCGTTTATTAAGTTCTATATTCCAACCAGCAATATTATATCCTGGGTGTTTGTTAATGGCTATATCTTCAAAAGCAATGGGTATTAAATCTAAATATTTTTGATCATCAAATAATCCGCGATAAGATTTTCGCTTCATATTATATAAACAGCAAGTTGACCACCATGTTAATATTTCTGCACCATTTTTACCTACACCAAGAATACCGGCATTATAAAGTCCCACCCAAAAATTCGCCTCAAACCAAAGTGGATTTATGGGAGTATTGTCATAAAAGTGAGGATGCAGCACAAATTTATATTTATCAACTAATTGAACTAGTTCAATAGGATAATTGTAAAAAACGAGATCATTATCTATATACACTACCGGCAACTGATGTAGGGCGAGCATATGCTGCATAAAAACAGGTTTCAGTGCCCAACGCAGCTCATTATTGGTTTTTTTCTTATACTTTTCTTTTATTGCTAAGGCAATAGCAGATGTGAGTTCATCTAAGGAATAATGCACTGTATTTTCACACACTTTGCCAAATTCGTCAATATATAGCACCTGCAATTTACCGCACCCATTCCGCACCAAAGACGCTGCCAAAGCCGTGGTTTTGGCAGCATGGGAATTTGTGGAAATTGTACAAAATATTGTATTGACCTTATTCATCACTTATTAAATGCTTTATTCGTTGCCAAAAAAACCAACTATCGTCTCCTATTCGGTTAAAAATATGCAGTAATTCAGCTTTTATTTTTACCGGAATAGATTGTGGGTTACTATCATCAACTATACAGTTCCACTTGCTAGGTAAAGTTGAATGTTTTTGTAAATTAAACAACCAAGTTGTTGCAATTAAAGTTCCTTGATCTCTTACTTTCCAATATCGATCTTCAAAAATAGCTAATGTAAATTTATGCCAAGCTTCAAGAAACTCAATTGACTCATTAGAGAATAGGAATACCCCACCATTGTAATGATGCCATTTATCATTTTGAATTGGTACATTAAACTTATCTTTTATTGCTTCTTTTAAGTGATTGCACGGATATCGCCAGATGTTTTTTCCGTCTTTTGTTTCTAATCGTTGGAAAATAAAATTCCATTTTAAGTTGAGGCTACATGCAACTTGCTTCATAGAAACAAGTCGCATGTAGGGGTTTCCAAAATTATCAACCCAACACCTTAATTGTCTATCTAAAATAATATTATCAGCAAAATAGATTTTACGGAAAGGGAGGAAAAATTTTATCCGGTATTTTAAATAGCGAGTAACTGTTGATTTACTCCTTTCTATAAAATTGAAAAAAGATATTCTATTTTTTTTTATAGTACAATCATGTAGCAGTGAAAACTCATCTAAATCATCTATGCATTCCATAAAGGCTTTATTAAATATGTCGGCGGTTTTTCTACAGTCGCAATGTACTGCGTAACTACTAAACTCGTTAAGCACACAATGGTCTTTTGCAAAGCTAATGGGGGATTTAAATTCTTTAAATATAGCTTCTACCTTTTCCCCAACTGCAATAACATCGGTATCTAAGTAACAAAAAATATGATCCTCAATATTTATATACCTATGAATACTTGTTTTTAAAAATATAGCTGCCTGATGATGCGTATATTCCTTTGGTGTACAAACATCTATAACACAATTGTGCTCAATGGGTATTTCGTTCCTACTACAATCTGTAACTACATAAATTGGCAACGTAGTTCTTCGTTTCAACGCTTTTAAGGCAATATGCAAATAGTCAATATGCTCGCGCGCTCCACAAAGGGCAAAAACAAAAGCATTATAATTTTTCATACTAAGCATTATGTACCCTCCACCAATATTCTAAAATATATAATTTCCATAAACGCCAATGATCTTTATTTTTTAGAAGGCTATCAATATATTCTCTCTTAATAATATGCTCTTTAACAAGTATCCCATTGCTTAAAGCCAAATCATATAGTTCATACTTTTGATAAAAGGCATCTGATCCCGTAAATCCCTGTTTCTGTTTTGAAAACCAAGCTACAGGATAGAACTGCTTTAGTATATTAAGTAAGGGTTTTTTTTGAATAGTTTTATCATAGTATTGATTTTCGGGTAAGTTCCAAACATAACTTACAAAGTTATGGTTCAAAAAAGGTACGCGAACCTCTAGTGAATTTGCCATCGAAGCCCTATCAATTTTTTGAAGTACTAATTCGTACATAAAACAATTCATATCTAAGAATTGTAATTGCTTTAGCCTAGAAAAATCTTTTCTTTGGTATTGATCAAAATGAGCAAATGGATCAGTTGGTATCTCGTTTTGCCAACTGCTGGTAAATGCTTTTTTTAATTCTTGTGAATCGAATAAGCCCATAGACATTGCTGCTACATATTCAGCTTTAATGTGGCGAAACTTTGCAGCTTTCCGCATAAAAGGCAACCTAGTTAAAATTGATACAGTTGAAAATTTATTTTTATGCCAATGATATCCCCCAAATAGTTCGTCGGACCCTTCCCCAGAAATTGTTGCTTTAACTTGTTTCCGAGCAAACTCACTTAGCTTATAGGTTGGGAAAATAGAAATATCGGCTATGGGGTCATCATAAAAATAAATTATATGTTCTATTTCCTCACTTGTAAATCTATCCAATACCAAACTATAATTTTCAGCAGTGACCTTATCGGCTACTTTTTTTGCGAGTATATGTTCTGTTTTTTCCCAGTTTGTAAATCCAATTGAGAAGCTTTTATGATTTACTGTTCTATGTTTACTTGCAAGTGCCAAGAGTACAGAAGAATCCATACCTCCCGATAAGAAAAAGCCAACAGGAAAGTCGCTCACCAAATGAAGCCTTATACTTTCTTCGAGTTGCGTTTCTATGTTTTGATCAGTATTGTGCTGAATACTATTATCTAATGCCCAATATCTTTCAGTAGTAAGCTCATTATTATCAAAATTATAAGACAGTATGGTTGCTGGAGATAGTTTAAATACATTATCCCACATAGTAAATGGAGTGGGCACATATCTATTTGCTAAGAATAAAGAGACTGATAGCTTTCTTATTTGCTTTTTTATACCGCCATATTCAAACAGGGCCTTAACCTCACTCGAAAAAGCGAAGTAAACACCGTCGAAATAGTAGTATAATGGCTTAATTCCAAATCTATCCCTTAGCAAAAATATTTTATGTAAGGATTTATCATAAATAACTATTGCAAACATCCCCAATAACCTACTAGTATATGCTAAGCCCCACTCCTTATAACCATTCAATATAACTTCTGTATCACTTCTACCTTTAAAAAAATAGCCCTTGGTTATCAAATCATTTCTTAATTCAGTCGCATTATAAACCTCACCATTAAAGGCTAAAATTATATCACCATCATCTGAAATCATAGGCTGATTCCCACGAATAGATGCATCTAAAAAAGCTAACCTACAATGCCCCATGCCAAAATTAAGGGTGTCGTTTATATAAAGTCCCGTTCCATCTGGCCCACGGTGCTTAAGGGTTTTCAAGGCATTGTATAGCTCATTTCTATCTATACTTCCAATTTGTTTAAAAATTCCAGTAATGCCGCACATCAGATATATTTTAAAGTAAATAGTCGTTCAAAACAAAGTAATAGTTTTTGTGGAATTCGCTTTGTTTTTTTCCAAAATAATACCGCGTGTAAACAAAGGAATAGTGTTTTATAGAAAGCACTTATTTGTAGGCTTATTATACCTACATACGGAATATAGTCTTCATAAAAATCATTTAACGTATATAAAAACATTTTAGTGAAATTTCTTTTCGGAAATCTATAAAAAAACCAACAAGTATGCTCAATCAAAAAAGTAAGCATGAAAATAAATAATGAAAATAGCAAAAGGGGAAATGTATTGAATGTTGCGATGCTAATAATAAGTAATAAGCTAAATTCAAAAGGGATAATGATTTTATTTAAGTAAAAAAAAGTATGTTGTAAAGGAAAGCTATTAACATAGTTCTGCTGATTGGCTAACTTATCTATTCGGCGATCTTCTATTTGGTGCAGCCAAATATTTCTAACTCCTTTTACTAAAAGTAGCATGTAAATCAATACAACCAATATTGTATTAATGTGAAAGTTTGTAAATGTAAGTGTAATAAAAAAAGGAATGATGCTTGAATAATGTGCATCACAAAAATACCCTAATAATCCCCTGTTTTTTAGCCGAATTGGTGGAAGGGAATATAATATAAGTAATATCCATTGAATAGAAAACAATAGCGTTGCTACAAGCGGCGCATTGGTTAGCATCCAAGAAAAGAGTGAGGTTGCGAAAAGAATTAAAAGAAGAATTTGGCGAAAAAAAGAGCTAAGCTTTTCAATAGAAACTTTGTTTCGACTATGAGCATCAAATTCGCCATCAAAAAAATCATTTATATAGTAGCCTGCACCAATCGTTATTATTGAAGATATGAAAAAGAATAAAAGTGGAAATAAACCAATTGTATCATACAGCTTGGGTATTGATAAGTATAAAAAAAACAAATAGATGGGTGCCAAATGAATAAACGCATTATGTATTCGTTGTAAAAAATATTTAAGATAAACAGCGTCCATAAATTTAATCTAGTGGTATCATTTTCCAATTAGCACGTACTTGAAGTGGCCCTAATAATAAATCAAAGAGTGGATTACTAGAATTTTTGGCAGGTATTTCAAAGCTCATTGCTTGATAAAAGACTCTAGCTAAATGTAGTTGGTTTTTAATTACAAAGACTGAAACGCTATATTGACCAATATTGAATAGCTCAATTGGCAATTTCGCTTCCACAAATAGGCTATCTTTCAAATTAGGTGTATTTTTTTTTAACCCGTACATGCTATGAATAACAAACTTAGCTATTTCCTTCCCAGAATAGTCAAATAAAAATGCTATATCAAATGCAGTGTAATTGCATAATCCATTAAATGATAACTGAAATAAGATTGAATCGTTAGTGAAAGAAACACTTTGATTAGTGAGTTGAATTTCTTTATCAAAACTCACTAGACTTTCGGCAAGACCATTTTGTTTCGCTGCGCTTATGCTTCCATTATCAAGAATTAGCGTTTTATTACACAAACTGCCAGAAAGCTCAGTACCATGCCCAGTTAATATAACTGTTTTACCCTTTTCTTTTAACCCATAAACAAAATCAATACATTTCTTTCTAAACTGTAAATCACCCGCTGTAATAACTTCATCAAATAAATAAATATCTCCTTGTGTAAATACGATAATACTAAAGGCCAATCGCAAGATCATTCCTTTAGAATAAGTTCGCACTTTGGAGAAAATAAATTCTTGCAATTCGCCAAATAATACTATTGAAGGGATGAGTGCCTCAATTTCTTTTTTACTTAAATCTTGAAAAAAAATCGACTGTAAAACATTTTGATAGCCCGAAATATCTGGATCAAATTCAGCTCCTAGCTCTATTACTGGAACTATTTTACCAAAAATTTTTACACTTCCTTCCGTGGGGGTGAATACTCCCGCTAAAATCCTCAATAGGGTAGTTTTACCACTCCCATTATTACCGAGCAAAGCAACTGCGTCGCCACATTCAATTTCATAGTTAATATGCTTGATTGAAAAATTATGACCAGCTACTTGAGATGGGAAATGCAGATAAAGATTTTTAATGCTGATAGCAATATCCATTTACAAAAAAATTTGAATAAAATATTTCTGTTTTAACAGTAGATAAATAGACGTTAAGGAAAGAAAAACACCAATCAAAAGCATACCACCAATATGCTCAAAAAGAGCTATAACAGTTATGCAAGGCTTATGAACTTCATTGAGGTAGTAACTAAGTGGATTAAAATAATGGATACCCTTGATGAGTACATTTCCATTTTCTAAGTTATTAAATATGGGAGTAATTGACAAAATAGCAATAAAAAATAAAGGCAATAAATACAAAACCCATTTTCTATAAACGCAGGCGAAAAGAAAAATAACGCCAATCGGAACAGCAAAAACTGATGTATAAAGTACTCCAAATAAAAGCACGCTAGTATTAATATGGTAGTTATGATTATTAAAATAGCAGAAAAACTGGATATACAAAATAGATATTATTGCTTCACTAATAGTAATAATTAGTGCAACTAGAATAAAAGATGCATAGTGAATTGGGTAACTCTTAATTAAACCAGCCCTTTTTAGAAAGCCATTAATTATGCCGTAAATAGTTGAAGAAAATAAATTCCAACAAACAATTCCAATACAAATCAATACAGGATGTGCTGCGTTATTCGAAAATGTTCCAAAAAACATTCCCACTATTATAATAGCAATTGGCAATAGAAATAACTTTATGTATAAATAGCTTATACCAAAAAAGCTCACTGAACACTCTTTCTTTAATAAATTTCTAGTATTTATTATTAGCATATTAATTGTATATTTTTAGCAACAGAAGTTCATTTATTTTATACGATTGTTTTTTGATAATTGCATCAGTTAAAGAAACAATTGATACTGAGCCATCGAAGAAAAATGCTTTTGCTTTCATTATAGTAGATTGAGGCAACTCTTTCAAACGGTTGAGGTAATGCATATTAAATAACCTATCTGGCTTATTAGTATCTGTAAAAAGGTAAATAATCTCAAATAGTGCGTTAAGAATAACTATAAAGTCTATTTCGTCATGTATTAGTTGTTGTTTTATCAAATCCGTTTCGGGATCCTTATATAAACGAATTTCATTATCGAACTGAGCAAGTATAAACTTATTTACTGCCCCCACTCCTGGCATCAATTTGAAATAAGCACCATAACGATGTTTGATTTGCTTTTCTCGCATTTGTGTCCATGTTTTAACTTGTTCAAATAGCTCTGTAAAAGCTAATGCATTTTTTTTCTCAATGGTTGTTATTAATGGAATTGCTGCGAATTGTTGGTTCCATTTAGTAAGTATTACCTTTAATAAAGAAAATTCTTGATTTGCGAGTGCAAGATGCCATGGAGTTATGAGCAGATTATTTTCAACTATACATTCATTCTCATTAGCATATTTAATGAGCAGTGGATAATCTTCCCAATTATGAACCATAATTGTAGGTGAAAGTTTAAGTATCTTATTTTGTTTTTTATGTAACTGTTTAAAAAAATCAATATTATCCAATACAGATTGAAGTTTTCCATTTTTACGAACAATCTCGTAAATACTAGGGGTAATTGCATCAAGTGAGATGGTTATATTAACATTGATCAACCTATTTAAGACTTGCTTAACCCTGTTATTTAATATTGTTCCATTGGTTTTCATCCATACTATACAATTGGGATTAATTGCTACTATTAGTTCCCATATTTTTTCATATAAAGGAATAAGCAAGGGTTCGCCGCCAAAAAATCGAGCCTCTTTTAAATGGGGAATAAAAATTTTTAGTTCATTGAGCAGTTTTTCTGAATAGTGATCTTCAAGTGGAGGCAACTTCTCACGATTTTTTCTAATGCCCGATGAAAGCATTCCAAAACACATAGCACATTCGAGGTTGCATAAGTTACTTAATTCAAAATCAATACTTTTGGGGAAATTATCTTTTAATTTATAATATGAATTGGCAAAAAAGTAAAATGGGTTTCTTTTTAAATGGGTTGATAATGAATCGAATTGCAATGCTCTTACCAAACTAAATTGAGCAGTTTCAATACTTTTTGAACAAACCCCACAGCCATGAGGGAATTTAGCGGATAACATACTAGCCCTTAGTGCATTTGCCTTTTTGCCAAACCAAATTTCCTGTAAACTTTCCTCAGGATAATTACCTATAGGCGTCAATCTCCTTAAACCACAGGTAGTTACCGCCCCTGAAACCGTTAAATGCATATTACAAAAAGGGGCATAACAGGTTACTGACGTATCCTTACAATTTCTTGTTTGATTGTATTTTTTTTTAGCTTCATGCATTATTAAAAAACATATTTATTAACTTCCTCGGTAATATAGGCCACTTCCTGTTCTTTTAATTCATAGAAATAAGGGAGACGAAGAATTATGTTAGAAAAAGTAATTGTATATGGAAGCAAGCGAATAGAGCTAGACATTTGTTTGGCGTATGTCGATAAATGTAATGGTTCATAATGTGTAGAGGCCGTAATATTTCTCTTTTTTAAATTAAAAATCAATTTATTACGCTCTATTGCATTCCTACATGCAATTGCAATTCCTGCTTCACCTATAATTGGATAAAGCATTAATTTTCTATATGTCTCTTTTAATATTTCCATTCTTTTTTGGATATTCAGAATATTTGTTAAAGACGATAAAAGTAAACAAGCATTTAACTCTGTCATGCTATACTTACTACCTCTTGAAACCCAAGTATATTTATTTACTATGCCAGTTTCCATCAAAAACCTATTTGTTCCAGAATCTAATACATTTCTTAACTCTGCTGCTATTTTTGTGTTATGTAACTCAATAATACCTCCTCGAACGGCATGCAGAGGCTTTGTATGATCTACGGAATAACATGTGGCATCAATCAACGATGTATCGTTGCGATTCTTTAATATAAGTCCATATGCGTCATCTTCAATAATGAAGATATCTGAGTGATCCTTTATTTCTTTAAGAGATTGCAAGTTTTGTCTTGTACCTAAATAGTTAATGAATAAAATTACTTTAGTTCTTGGCGTAATAGCTAATATTACGTCTTCAAGATTAATATTTCCAGTTTCAATATTTATATCAACCCAAATAGGAACAGCGCCTGCATTAATTACCGCATTAGCAGCAGCTACATAATTCCAAGAAGGAAGTATTACCTCTTTTCCGCTAATTTCTGGAATAGCCAATAATATTGCTTCCAATGCTTGGGTGCAACTAGCAGTGAGAAAAAAATTGTTGTGACCAAACTTAGCGGCCAGCAATTCCAAAACCAACGTTGAATAATGGTTAGTAGAATAGGAATTCGATTGCATTAAATCTGCTATATGGGCAAGTTGCTCTGGAAAAGAATAGGGCTTTAAAAGAGGTATCATTACTTAAAATAAAAAATGAATATATGAAAATTATTATGAGAACTTAGTAAATTGAGGGGTAAAATCAGTAAACGGTAAATTATATCTCCTTTAAGTTAATTAACTAATTTTGTTTGATGAAACAATATACTAAGTCCGAAATAGAATTTATATCAATTATTGAAGAATTCTTATTAGATATTGAACAACAAGAAAAACCCAGTTCTGAACAAATATTTGAAACAAATTTCAAGCTTTTGTTAAACTGGAGTTCTATGAAATCATTACTCTTAGTTCTTTTAATTGAAACACACTACGGAGTTATGCCTAGCTCAGATGAAATGTTTGAAATGCAATCATTTCTAAGTTTGTATAAATTTATTCAAAATGCATAATGATGGTAACTGAAATAAATCATACTATTAATATTTGTGCGATTGCTGCTACTGTTCCTAATAGTATTGTATACAATGAGGCTCTAACATACCTATCGGAAAGTGAAAAGAAATTACTGATTAGGAAAGCTGGAATTAATCAACGATTTATTAGTCAAAATAATAAGCCTTCGTCATTTTATGCTATATGTTCTTTTAATAAAATTATTGAAAATAAAGGGATTAATAAAAAAAAAATTAAAGTATTGGTATACGTTACTCAAACTCCAGACTATATTGTTCCAGCAACATCTGTGTATTTACAACATGTTTTAGGGTTAGATGAAAGCACAGTTTGTTTTGACGTGAATATTGGCTGTTCTGGATATGTTCAAGGGCTTTATTTAGCTCAGCAATTACTCTTACAATATCCAGAGGAATATGGAATTTTATTAACCAGCGATTGCTCGAGCAGATTAATAAAATCGGGTGACACAGCTACAGATACTCTTTTTTCAGATGGGGCATCAGCAACGCTGATTTCAATCAAAGAAGCAACTAAAAATAAATCATTTTACAATACATTTACAGATGGAAAATTATATTCCACAATATTTTGTGCCAAACAAAATACAACTGGCAATGGGTTTCTGGAATTGGATGGTATCGGTATTATTTCATTTGCAATAAAATCTGTTATTCCCAATATCAGAGTGTTAGAAAGTAAAATAAATGAAAAAGGAAATTTCGTATCTTACTATGTATTTCACCAAGCGAGTAAATCAATAAATAATTTAATTTACAAAAAACTGAATCTTGATCCGAAAAAAATTCTAGATAGTTTAGGTGATTATGGCAATACGAGCTCTGCTTCCATACCAATTACATTACTCCATAACAAAATTAAAATCAACCAAACTAATTTAGAAAATGTATTATTATGCGGATTTGGCGTAGGAATGTCCTATGCTGCTATATCTTTAAATTTAAATAATACAGAGTTTTATGACATAGAAAAGGTTTAGCATCATCAGGTTTTTATACATTTAATTTCTAACCACTCAGTAGGTACAAAAGAAGTATCCTGTCCAAAAATATTAATGTTATTTTTTGTTTCAAAAGCTAATCGCACAGATATATCATCTTTAAAATCAGGTTTCTTTATAAACTCAATATCAAAACCAGCGCATCGCAAACTAGCTATCGTTTTTTCCAGATCAAGTGTATTATATTTATAAATTTTATTGATGTTGTTAACAACAGTATAGTATCTTTTATTACTGAAATTATTTATAAATTTTTTCTTGAAAAAATCTTTAATGTAAATACTTCCTCCGCTTTTTAATACAGTATAACTTTCTTTAATCACCCTGTTTACATCAATAGTATGGCCAAGTGATTCAATAAATAATATTCTATCGAATCTATTTTTTATAAAATATTCACTTAAATTATGATAATCACCTTTAATAACTTTTACAGATCCTTTTAATGATCTTTGCTTAAGATTAGATTTTGATAAATCTACTTGAACCTGTGATACCGTAATTGCATCAATGCAAACATTCAATTTGCTTGCAAAGTAACTTGATACTCCACATATGCCACAACCTGAATCAAGTATAACTTGACCAGCTTTTATTTTTGCAGATTCTAGATAATACTCTAGCAATTCCGAATCATCTGAAGTTCTATATGCCTGTATTAACTCTCCACCAAATTCAATATATCTTTCAGTCCAATCATCATAATATTTTTCAACATCAAATACAGAATTTAAAATTTCCTTTTTTCTAAAAAACATAGTCTCTATTTAAATAAGTTTTTAATCCAACTAAAAAATATTTTTTCTTTTCGAGGTTTACCTAATATTTTGTAAAAATCCTCCTCTGAATAACTGGCAATAGGAGTATCAATCAATTCAATTAAACGGGTTGGCTTTTCTATAAAAGGGTTTTTTTCAATAAAAAATTCGGTATTAGCTAATCGTTTCTCTATGCCATTATCGGTTTGATAAAAAAGTAAGCATTCTGAATTTTTGGGCACAGTAAATAAACCAACTACTAATCTATCTTCTCCCGAAGTATTAGGGCCAGATCCGTGAAAGAGAGCATTGTTAAAAAGTATTGCTTCCCCTAACTGTGTAGGAATTGGTTGAATTAAATGTGCGTAACCGTCTAAGATTATTTTATCTACTGGATGACCAGTTGGTGAAACCCGAATAATTTTTTTTAGCGTGTGTGAATTTGGTAAAATATAAAGCATGCCATTTTTTTCGTTTGTTTCGATCAAAGGGCACCAAATATTTAAAGAAACAAACCCTTTTTCTTCGTCAACAAAGCTCCAGTCTTGATGCAAATCCATATGAATTTTTGTGTCATTTCTTTTACACAAAAATGTTCCAAAAATTGCTCGATAGTCATTTAAATGTTGCTTGATTATATCTTCAAAAACAGCTACAACTTTGCTATTAATAGTTTTTTTTAGTGTTGAGTCACTTGAAGAAAAATTTGTGGAAAAGCCTTCTCCAACAGGTATTTTGGCGTCTCTGTGAAACTGAATTAAGTCTTCAACTTCCCGTTTATTTAATAATTGAATTTTAACAAATCCATTTTTATCAAAAAAATCTTGATGTACTGGGTTTTTAAAAATAATATGTTGCATTAGTGAATTATTTAAATATGGCTTTTATTTTTCGAGAAATATATTGCAGTATATATGGTAATTTATGGGTAGTAGCCGTACATTGATAACTTTTTAAAACATCGTCTCTTGTTGGTGTAGATGTATATTTTTCTTGAATACCTAATACTTTATACGGACCTGATTTTGGATTTTTTATAAATTCTTTAATGTTGTAAAAATAGTAGTCAAGACTTATCTCTAAAATTTCTATAATCTCTTCACCACCACTATTTATTGTTTTAGGATAATGTCGAATTTTGGCGTCAGGTGCAAAAACTCCAGCATGAATAATTGGTCTATATTTATGAGATTTATTATTTAATGAACCATGAAACAGAGCGTGTGAAAAAATGCAAGCTTGCCCAGCCTTAATCTCAAGGTATTCTACATGTGTATTAACTTCTTTATCAATTGGCAAAAATAAACTAGATATATTTACACTCCTTATGGTGCCTTTAAACTTACTATCTGAGCCAGGCAATACACAAAGACCACCATTTGTTTTATTGGTATCAACTAATGCAACCCATAAACCAAATGAAGGAATATATGATTCATCTGTCATTGTAAAGTCTTGATGTAAATCAAAGTTAGAATTTTGAGAAAGATCAGGGGATTTTACAATATAACTAGCTCCGTAAGTTTTCCAAGTTGGTAGCACCAATTCTAATTTATTTTGAAGTATGCACTGAATTAAATTTGAAAAAATTGTTTGCCGTTCATAGTCCCAATGAAAAATACTTGAAAAAATGCCTTTTTCATATTCAATAGGTTGTTCATGTAAAAAATTTAGAAATATGTCCACTTCTTTTGTATTTAAAAAATCTACAATAACATATCCATTTTTATTAAACTGTTCTTGGAGTGATTGATTACAAAAAAATTGCATGAATGAAGTATTAATTATTGAATATTTTTTTAAATACAGTACTAACCTTTTCACGTAATCTAAGAATGCGTTTATTTAAAAAATATATTTTCAATTTAGTTAAACTAATTTTTTTATATTGAAAGGGTATTGATCTTATCAAGGGTACATTTGTTGGCTCCTCTTTACAATTAAATTCAAAGAAAAATTCTTTTCTAATTGAGTAAATATTTAATCTATTAATTCTATCATCATAATAATAATATTGGGGTTTCGCAATTGAAGGAATACAAATAACTTGTACAGCCATTCGAGAGTGTTCAGATAAATTAGGATAAGACCAATGAAAAATTGAATCATTGAGTATTACAGCATTTCCTTTTATTACTTCAATAGGCTTGAAACCAGTATTTATAAGGTAGTCTGTTATATTGCTAAATATATTAGGCATATTTGCCGCTCTGTAATGGTGTAAAAAAGTTTGGCTTCCATTTAAAACACCAATTGTTCCATTAATTTTTGAAACATTTGTTAAGGGTATCCAAATTGAAACTGAATCATTAGTTTGCGTATCTGTAAAAGATGGATTTTGATGAATTGAAATTGAATTATCACCTGAGTTTGGCATTTTTTCAAATAAATTCACAACAAATGGAATATAGTTAATCAAGGTTTGGTTTATGAATGGCTCTATATATGCAGAAATTTTATTAAATACTTCTTTTTTCCAACAAGAATTATTATTGTAAGCACTGAACCTAAAAGGGGCTTGCTGATGCACATCATCATAATTCCATTTTTCTTTTAACGCCTTAACTATTGACGTTAATATTTCTACTTTTGGATCTTCTGATACTGGTGTAACTATAAAACCATTCGATAAAAATTCTTTGCTTTGCTTTTCATCAATAAATATATTTCTATTTAGCCTGTAAAATCCAGAATTTTGTTTTTTAACCATTTAAATTATTTTAAAAATGCTAAAATGCGGGAAAGTACACTTTGTTTTTTGGGGGAATTTTCTATCAGATTTAAAATTTCAGCTTCAGATATTGTGGGCATTTCCTGAATCACTCTCATAGTATTATTGAAATTCATGCAATCGATCAATTCACTTTGTGAGGTTATTTGAGTTAATAAATTTGAATCAGCCACCATTTCAACAATAGATTTATTGTCATCTTTGTAAAAATAATGGTACTTAATACTATTAATTGGAGCAATGGCAATTACTGCAGATGGTCTAATATTTTGAGTCTTATTAACAGGAGAACCATGAATGCACCTATGATCGTATATTAGTAATTCACCTTTTTTCATAGCTAGGCATGTAAGCTTATTGAATGGGGCATCAATAGCTGGGAAACAGTTTGGGATATAGCTGCCTCGAAAAGTAAATGAAAGCTTGTGACTACCTTCTAAAATAAACATAGCTCCATTGTCTTTACAAACATCAACCAATGGAATCCATATATTAAATGATGAAAATATATTTTCATCAACCAAAGTCCAATCTTGATGCACATACATTTCTGAATTGTTTCCAACACCCTTAGTCATTAATAATCCAAGTACTGCTGTATAATCTATCATCAACTCGTTACAGATTTCATTTGCAATTGGTATTAACAAATCATTTATTTGCTTACTTACATCTGCTGAAAAATCAATAGTACTTGGAGATGTGTATCCGTTATCTTTTACTTTAATTTGGAGAATTAGTTTTTCAATACTCGCAATATTTTCGGCAGATAATCCTTGTGCTATAATGTATCCTTTTTTTTCAAGCTGAATTTGGTGTTCAGGATTCTTAAATACCCTTGGTTGGATACATTTAAGGGTGTTGTTTTTAGAACGAAAAGCTTGTTGATTCATACCATTTCTATTATGATCTACCCATAAATCAGGTTATATATAATCTATTTAACTTATTTAGCAAGCTAAAAATAATTACTGAAAATAGCTGTATTTCGAAAGGATAATTGTATAATTCTATAAACGGTATATAAGTTCAGTTGAAAATGAATTATTATTATTTTGAGCCGCTTAAATTTACAGAAAAATGATTTCTGAGAACTTATCTCCAATTTTATCTATTATTGTTCCAGTTTATAACAGCAGCGCAATCATAGAAAAGTTATTGCATGAGATATCATTTCATATATCGAAAATAAATATATCATATGAAGTGATAATTATTGACGACGGAAGTATAGATAACACGCTAGACAGCGTAATTGAATGGAGCGCTTATTATTCAAACGTATATTATACAGGTTTCAAATCAAATCAGGGGCAACATAAAGCTACTTACTATGGTTTACTTGCATCAAAGGGTAGATATTGTATTACACTAGATGACGACCTTACTTTTTCACCAAATGAAATTACTAAATTACTCATTAAACAGAAAAAGATGAATGCAGATATTATATATGGTATTGCAGAAACAAAAAGCAATTCTTTACCAAAAATAGTTTCAAGATACTCAAAACTTTTGTTTAAACAGTTTACCATACTTAATGGAAAGGGCTCATCATTTCGACTTATTAATAAACATGCGTTATTAGCACACTTTGATGGGTGGCCAAGTAATTTTTTCTTTCTAGATCTAATGCTTCATAAAATTACAAAAAGAATTTACTTTGTAAATGTAGCAAGTTATTCTAGCTATTTGAAATACTCAAGATACACTTTATATTCAAAAATAAAAATATTTACACAAGTAATACTATACAAAAGAAATTCCAAACATGGAAGTAGTTTTCCAGCTATAAAATCTAGCAACTTAAATGACAGATTTAAAAAATTATACTAACAATATCCAATTAATAAAAGTAGGCATTGAAGAACTAGAAGAGTTGAGGATAATCAGAAATAAAGCATCTTCAGATGGCTATACATTTTTTAATAAATACATTTCTAAAAAAATGCAACAAGAGTGGTTTAATAAACTCAATCATAAAAAAAATATTTACTTTCTTATTAAACACTTTGGAATTACTATTGGAATTGCGCAAATAACTGAAATTAATACCACTTTTAAAACCTGTGAAGCGGGTTTATATATTACATCATCCAGATTTATTGATACCTATATTCCAGCAATTGTATCATTGAAAATTTGCAAAATTGTTTTTAATAAATTAAATTTGACATTTATATATGCACGCATAAAAAAAAATAATGCAAAAGCTATTATCTATAATAAATCACTTGGGTTTACGGATTATTCAGTTGAAAAAGATGGAATAAAACTAGAACTTCATAGAAATAAATACCATAATAAATTACTACCCATATTAGTAAAACTTGGATTTATGTCTTTTAATGAGAATAGAAAAATTTAAAAATGTAAAAATAGCTGGATTTTTTGCCCAATAATAAAATCTATAACAGAATCCCATATTGCCCCATGGAAGCTTGTTCAGATCTATTTTATCTTTTAAATAAGGCATGATTAATTTGAAAAAAGTATTTCTATTATGCCAATATAAATTCTTATCTCTTTTTTTAAAGATTTCCATTCCAATGTGAAAGGTACAATCACTTTTAGGAAAAAATTTTGGATTTTCAGCTAAACTACAAATAGTATACACCATTGATGCTTCAAAAAAGGGAATTCCAGTGCAAATATCAAAAAAACGCATTCGAGAAATCAAGGAACGTTTAAATATAAAACAGTCAAACCCTGGATGAGTTTTACCAAGTATATTATATAAAATTGGAAGGTCTACAACAGAGTATTCTTTATCAGGAATTCTCCTTCTATTTATAATTAAAGCATCATATCCGCTGTGAATTTGTTGTTCAACAAATAAATAAAAATCAGGCTTGAAATGTATATCCATATTTGTATATACAATATAATCAACATCTATATCTTTTAGTAACGCCAATTGATCTCCAATAAAAGGGAGTTTAACTAAAGTATTAGAATCTGATAAATAAGAAACTGACCTTTCTAAATAAGGTAATTTTTGAAACTCTCCAGATATATATATACTATCGTTAGAAAAAGTAGTTGTAAAAAAATGTATACGACTTGGGTTACTAAAATTTCTTCTTGCATCACACATTGAAGCCAAAGTAATCTCTTGGATTCTATCGCCATTTCCATAAGGATTAATTAAGTGTGCATATTTTATCATCCAGACAATCTATTTATTATTAAAAAACCATTTTATGTACATATTTAACCCTTCATCAAAAGTAGTTTTTGCTTTAAAACCTAAGATAGAACTGGATTTTTCAACATTCGCACAGGTAGATAACGCCTCAATCGAAATTGGGTCTTGATAGATAATAGGAACTATGATCTTTAACTTTATAAACAGTCTATCAATAAGAAAATGAATAGTTACAGCTTCACTTCTTCCAATATTAATTATAGAAAAAAAATCATTTTTATTTAAAAGTAAATTAACCGAAAGTGTAAACGCATGTATTACATCATCTATATAAGTAAAATCACGTGTTGCATTACCATCACCGTAAACATAAATTGGTTTTTCTGTAACCATTGCTTCTACAAATTTAGGAATAACCAAATCAGGTCTTTGTGATGGGCCGTATACAGAAAAAAGTCTTAAACAAATAATGCTAAAAAAAAATTGCTTATGAAATTTATGAAGCAGTTGCTCTGCAAGTAACTTAGAAACTCCGTAAGGACTTAAAGGAGAGAGGCTTGTGATGTCTTCATTTAATAAAGTATCATTCATACTGCCATACACAGATGAAGATGAAGCAAATATTATTTTAGTCTTACCCCTATCTTGCATATACCTAAGTAAGTTTTCTGTGGCATACACATTATTTGAATATACAATTTCTGGATTATCAACTGAATAACGAATTCCTGGTGATCCTGCAAGGTGAATTACTATATCAAAATCCACCTTATTTAATGGATTTAAGCAATTTACTAAATCTAACTTTAAAAAGAAGAATTGTTTATTATTCAACAAGTCTTGAACCCGCCGATTCTTAATTTCAGGATCATAAAAATTGTTATAATTATCAATACCATAAACGCAAAACCCTTTACCTAGTAAATGTTTTGCTAGTCTTGAACCTATAAATCCAGCTACCCCAGTAATTAGTATCTTCATTATTGAGAAAAATTACTTAAAAAGCAAATATGCCAAATTTTAAGTCATATTTTCGATAAAAATCTACCTATTGCTCAATTTATCATCTAAGTTGTATTATAAAACAAAAAAAAATCGGCACTTTTATAGCTGTAAATTTTGTACAAAATATTAAACCATTAGCTGATGTACTTTTCAGATTTATTTTCTACAAAAAAAAGATATTTATTACATGTAGTCTTCTGGGTGTTTTTATTGCTACTAATGCTAACACTTCAAAATACTGTTTTAAGCTTTTCAAATGCCTTAAAAAGAGGAATTCTAAATTTTCTGTTGATGATTCCGCTTTTTTATTCTCAACGTATAATTATTAAAAAATACTATATAAAGAATTTAAAAAAAACTTGGTTCATAATAGCATTTCTAATCTGTGCTGTTGCAGCAGTTATTCGAACTCCGTTTGAAGTATACTATTTTAAAATGACTATGTATGGAAATTATACTTTTACCAAAGAGAGCTTTAGCGCTAAAGTATATATGTGCTTGTTTTATTTTACTTGTGCCATTATTCTATCTTCAGTAGCAGCATTTTATCAAGTAGCTAAATTAAATAGTGATGCAGAAAAAAATTATCAACAGCTTAAAATAAAACATATTGAAGCACAGCTCAATTATCTTCGTTCACAGCTTAATCCACATTTTCTTTTTAACACTTTACATAATATTTATTCAGCAGTTCAGTTAAAAAGTAATAAAGCAGGGGAAATGATTATAAAATTAAGTAGTTTATTACATTATGTAACCTACGAGGGACAAATGGATAAGGTTTTACTAGAAGAAGAGATTGAACAAATGAAGGTGTATCTAGATCTTTTTGAATTAAAAAGTAATTTAAAACTACCTATTGAACTAGAGATAAAAGGGCTATATGAGAATATAAAAATTGATCCTGTTTTATTGCTACCTCTTGTTGAAAATGCATTAAAGCATGGTAATTTAACCGAAAATTCAGGGAATCCCTTTCTAAAAATTTACCTAGAAATTACATCCGCTTTCATTTCATTGAAAATAGAAAACACTTTTGATCCTAAGGATTTACAAAAAGACAAAACAGGTGGTGTTGGCTTAGAGAATATTAAACAGCGCTTACATTTACTTTATCCAGATAATCACAACTTTAACCATGGAGTTGTATCAAATAATGTATATTTCGTGTATATTAAAATAACTAGAATTCATGAGCAATCCTATTAGGTGTCTATTATTAGATGATGAATATTATGCACTAGAATTATTAGAAAATTATATTTCTAAAATTGATAATTTTTTAATTGTCGGTAAATGTAGAAGTGTATCAGATGCTTTATCTGTTTTTGATACTAATTCAATTGATTTAATATTCACCGATATTCAAATGCCCAGCTTAAATGGCTTTTCATTTCTTGAAAAATTAACAAATATACCCTCAGTAATATTTACAACAGCTTATAAGGCTCATGCTTCTGAAGCTTTCGATATAAACGCAATAGACTATTTAGTGAAGCCTTTTACCTTTGAAAGATTTGAACAAGCAATTCAGAAATTTAATTTATCAATGCGTTTAAAACTAGATTCTACTGAAACTAATGGACTCATGTTTAAAACGGACAAAAAAATATATAAAATTCCTTTTTCCGAGATAACAATAATTGAAAAGTCATTTGACTATGCAATAATATATGCAAATGGGAAAAAGCATCTCATGCTGAAAACTTTAAGCAGATTAGAAGAAGAACTCCCAGCTGATAAATTTATTCGAATTCATAAATCTTATATTGTTTCTCGGCAAAAAGTAGATAAAGTTGATGGGGACATCCTTTATATCGACTCTCAACAAATTCCAATTTCTCGGGCTAGAAAAAAAGAAATAATTAAAATAATTTTTGGAAAACCCTAATTTAGTATTAATAAAATTAATCCTAGCTTCAAATGAACGCTGCAACTAGCCTTTATATCATTTTACCAAAATCAATTACTTTTAGTAAGATTTTAAGAAGTCAGATAGAGCTGTCTAGCAGAGCTAATTTGAGCATGAAAATACTTTTGGAATCCCGACCTGGTAAAAAGTATAAAATTTAATAAATACTGAAAAATGCAAGAGATTTTATTTAATTATATTTCAAAATACATTTCAATAACAGAAGATGAGAAGAATGCAATACTTTCATTAGATCTGTTCCGCTCTGTAAAGAAAGGAACCACCTTACTCAAAGAGGGGCAAAATACCAAAGACAGCTACTTCGTTTTAAAAGGCTGTATTCGAACATATTATATAATAGATGGTGAAGAAAAAACGACTTCTTTTTATACAGAAATGGATGCTTTAACACCTCATTGTGTTATCAATAATGCCC
>JAAFJB010000120.1 GCA_013297995.1 Chitinophagales bacterium
CCCAATAACTCCATCCATAAGGAGAGAAAAGATAAGCGCGACTGTACCAGAATGTGTATCCTTCGTATTTATTTTGACTGTACCAACCCATAAACAACTCAGTGAGGTAGGCAATACCTACAATAGACCCCGTTAGTACAATCACCTTATTCATGGCTTCTATATGACCAATGGTTACATAGTCTTCCATTGCAAATACTTTCCGCACAATAATCATTAGGGTTTGCACCATGGCGAATCCAGAGAAGATGGCACCCGCCACAAAATATGGTGGAAAGATAGTAGTATGCCAGCCGGGAATAACAGAGGTGGCAAAGTCAAACGATACAATGGTATGCACCGATAATACCAGCGGCGTACTCAAGCCTGCCAATACCAATGATAAGCTCTCATGGCGTTGCCAGTGTTTGGTAGAACCCGTCCATCCAAAAGCCGCTATACCATATAAACGCTTACGCAATTTGGTAAAAGCACGATCCCTTACCGTTGCGAAATCGGGTAATAAACCACTATACCAGAATAATAATGAAACCGTGAAATAAGTAGAGATGGCAAATACATCCCACAATAATGGAGAATTGAAATTCACCCATAATGGCCCGCGAGAATTGGGATAAGGCAGTACAAAGAAAGCCATCCATACACGACCCATATGGAATATAGGGAACTGCCCTGCACACATTACCGCAAAGATGGTCATTGCCTCAGCAGCGCGGTTTACACCCGTTCTCCAACCTTGGCGGAATAATAATAAGATGGCAGAAATAAGGGTACCAGCGTGACCAATACCTACCCACCATACAAAGTTGGTGATATCCCATCCCCAACCCACCGTCTTGTTCAGGTTCCACTCACCAATACCATACGTAACTTCCCTATAAACACTGTATACGCCAAACATTAATAAGGCAACAGCTATATAAAAACCTACGTACCATAATTTGGTGGGCTTGGCTTCAATAGGGCGAACAATATCTTCCGTAACCTTTGAATAGGTTTTATCGCCATATACCAACGGTTCCCTGAGCTGTGATTCGTACTTTAAATGCATTTCTTCTTTATTTTGTTAGCCTAAGCAGAACGATCCGTAGACCGTAAACAGAGACTGTGGAATATAATTTATCCGTGTGCTTTTTCTGTATGCGCTTTTTTGGTTTCTGCTTTCTCCCCTTCGGCATGATGGGCAGGCATTTCATCGGTGTTTCTCACTTTTGCCAAATAAGTAACCCCGGGTAATACGTGCAGCATTTCTAACACATAGAACTGACGATTGGGGTTTTCTTTTCTAGCCATAGTAATAGCACTTTCTTTGCTGTTGGCATTTCCGAAATTAATTGCATTGGTAGGGCATGCTTGTTGACAAGCCACTTTAACATCACTGTCGCTCAAAGCACGGCTGTCTTTCTTCGCTTTTAATTTTCCTTCCTGCAAACGCTGCACACAGAATGAACATTTTTCAATCACTCCACGAGAACGAACGGTAACATCTGGATTCAATACCATCCGTGTTAAATCGTCGTTCATATCTAATACCACATCATTCACATGGCCTTTTTGGTTGTCGCCAAAACTATCGGAACCCGTATAATCGGCCCAGTTGAAGCGACGAACTTTAAAGGGACAGTTATTGGCACAATACCTGGTTCCAATACAACGGTTATACGTCATCTGATTCAACCCTTCACTGCTATGGTTGGTGGCAGCAACGGGACAAACATTTTCGCAAGGCGCATTATCGCAATGCTGGCACATCAAGGGTTGGAATACTACATTTGGATTGTCCATATCACCACTGTAATAGCGATCTATACGCAACCAATGCATTTCATGCCCACGAAGTACTTCGGGTTTACCCACCACAGATATATTATTCTCTGCATTACAAGCTACCACACAAGCCCCGCAACCCGTACAGGTATTGAGGTCTACACTCATACCCCATTTAATACCCGGTCTATCAAACACAGGATAAATGGTGCCTTGTGATTCAAATTTTTCTAAGCCACCCCATGGTGCAAGCTCTTTTTCACGCTCATCACGAATTTCTGTGGGGTTGTGTTTATAGGCAGCTAAACTTAATTCTTTTACTACTTCGGTACGGTTACCCTGTTCAGTATCGTAACGGCTATGGGTTTGTGTAAGCGCGACTGGATATTTTTCTCCAGTGAGGGCTAGGCTCACATCAGTATGCGAGAAATTTACAGAAGCTCCACTTAAAGAAGCCAATGCAAATGCATTTTTACCAACGCCTGCGGCAGACTTACCTATTTTTTCACTTCTTCCATAACCCAATGCTATACCAATGGTGTTGGGATGTGTTCCGGGAATAATAAGGGTAGGGAGTTCGATGGTTTTTCCAGCTACCGTAAGTTTCACCACTTTTTTGGGAGGATTTACCTCGTAAGCATCTGCTTGACCAGCATTATTTAAGTCGATACCCAGCAATGTTTTTGCTAGGGCTGGAGATACTACTATATAGTTGTCCCAAGTAGCTCTTGTAACCGGATCGGGTAATTCTTGTAACCATGGATTTGAAGCACCTTGACCGGCACCAATTCCAATTTTTTCATACAATACCAATTCAATATTACCGCCTTTTTTTGCAGTGGTGGCAGCAGCCAAAGCAGCAGAAACTGCGGCTCCATTATAATTTCCAGCAGCAGTTAGTGCTTCGCCAATAGTAATTACACCATCTTGTAAAGCCTTATCCCAGCCAGCGGTTCCGCCTAATTTCGCAGTCCAGAAATTTTTCAAATACCCCAAATAATCTTCCGTAGTGCCAGTCCATTTTAGCAAACTATCTTGCCACTGACGGGTTTTAAATAAAGGGTAGATGGTAGGTTGAATGAAAGAGAAATAACCTGTTTTAGCTTCTGCATCACCCCAACTTTCTAAGAAATGATGGTCGGGCAAAACAAAATTACAAAGCTCAGCAGTCTCGTCCATTTTACCAGCAAAAGACACGGTTGTTTTTACTTTTTTAAGGGCCGATTTGAACTTTTCAGCATCAAACCAAGAGTAAGCGGGGTTAGCACCCACTATTAGCAAAGTACCTACGGCACCTGCGTTCATATCTTCTACCAATTTTGCAAAATCAGCGTCCACACCTTGGCGAATATTATTAGTAGCTCCCCAATTAATGGTAGTGCCGCCAGCGCCAATGGCATTGTTAATAGCGTTTACAATCAGTTGAACGTTCACATCATTACTTCCAGCAACCACCAAGGCTGCTCCTTTGTGACTGGTAAGCGCTTTGGCAGCTTTTTCAATACCTTCTTTTAATTTTGCATCTGCAATACCACTTATTTCAGTTCCATTAACGGCACTTAATAGCGCAGCTGCAATAGAAAGTGTTTCAGAGGGTCGGTGTAAATATTTTTCATCTGCATTAGCACCGGTAAGAGAAGCCACACTTTCAAAGTGAATATGCTTACTCATTTCAGGATTTTTCTCATCCAGCTTTTTCCCAGTAGCGTATTGCTTGGAGAATTCAACGGGACTCAGCCAGGTTCCTAAGAAGTCTGCACCTAGACTTACAATGGCCTTTGCATTTTCAAAATGATAAGAAGGAATGGCACGCTTGCCATAGCTGGCTTCATTGGCCAATAAGATACCGCTGTAAGAAACGGCATCATAAGTGATATGTTTGCTTCCAGCATTTTTGGCTAAGAATTCGGCTACTATTGCTTTGGTAGAAGGGGAAGTAATGGTGCTGGTTAAAATAACCAAATTGCCGCTCATAGAAGCCGCAATAGCTTTATCAACCGCTTCAAAACTAGATTCCTTACCGTTGATGGTAGGGAAACGAAGACGGGAAGTATCGTATAGATCTAGTACAGAAGCCTGCACACGAGCAGATGTGCCGCCTTTGGTGAGGGGACTTAAATCGTTTCCTTCAATTTTTATAGGGCGGCCATCACGTACTTTAGCAATAATGCTTACCGTATCACCATCCTGAACATAGGTAGTGGCATAGTATTTAGCAATACCGGGCACCACATCTTCTGGTTTGTTGGCAAAAGGAATGGCCTTTTTAACGGGCATTTCACAACTCGCGGCTGCGGCTGCGGCTGCAGTACTGAAACCGAGGTATTTTAAGAAATCTCTACGAGGTGCTTTGGCATTGAGAAAGCTCTTGCTTTCATCTTCTACAAAAGGCAGGTCCTCTTTGAATTCATCTTTTACATCTTTGTTGTACGCTTCAGATTTATTCAGCTCTCCAAAACTTTGCCAGTGCTTTTTTTGCTCCATAATTATTGATTAACTGATAAAAGCAGCATTACTGCCATCATCGTTCGAATTGTTTATTATTAATACCCCGTGTTTCGTCGGATCGTCATTCGTCAGAACGTCGGATCGTCAGATCGTCCACCGTTTAATAGTGACATTTCTGACATTCTGTGCCTCCAATTTTCTCCACCGTAATACCTTTTGCACTATCCAACTTCCCACTTTTCAAGTCTTCATGATACTTTTCATAAATACTATAAAATCCGTTTTCTTTAAACTGCACTTTTGTTTCTCTGTGACAGTTGATACACCAGCCCATACTCAAATCAGTAAACTGCTTCACCTCACCCATTTTTTGTATTTCACCATGGCAGGTTTGACAAGCAACCTGGCCCGCTTTCACGTGCTGTGCGTGGTTAAAATATACATGATCGGGTAAATTGTGTATTCTTACCCACTCAATAGGTTTGGCCTTGGTGGCATCCCAAGGTTTGCCTTCTTCAAAACCAGCGTACTTATATAATTTTTTTATCTCGGCGGTGCCATCTACTTCTTCACCCGCGGCATTGTAGAGCTTATCGCCATTGTACTCATTAATAGCTTGGTGGCAATTCATACATACATTCACTGAAGGAATAGTAGCTTGTTTGCCTTGATATGCACCTGAGTGGCAGTATTGACAATTAATTTGATTCACTCCTGCGTGAACGGTGTGAGAATAGTAAATAGGTTGTTCAGGCTGGTAATCTTTACTCCTACCCAGAGACATAGCACCTCTGGATGTGAGATAACCTCCTACCACAAATAATACCACGGTAAGCAAGGCTATATAACTTTTATTTCTCCAAAAAGGAATCGGCTCTAAAGCAGGCTGGCCCGTTTTATCGTCGGCTAATTTTTTAAGATTGGCATTTACTTGTAAAAGAATTAAGGAGATAACTGCCAATATTAGGGTAAGAATACCAAATAATAAGCTATTGTCTGCTTCTTCATTCATGGCGCCAGCGGGACTACCAGCGGCTCCTCCAGCAGGTGCTTTAGCGGGATCTGGTACGGTATTAATATAAGCCAGAATTGCGTCAATTTCTTCTGTTTTCAAACTTGGGAAGGCGTTCATAGCCACCATATTGTACTCTTTGTAGAGCGCATTGGCATATGGATCACCCGTTTTGAGGAAGGCAGCACTATTTCTAATCCATGCGTACAAATGCTCTTTATTAGCCCAACGGCTTTCCACTCCAGCAAGGGCAGGGCCCGTTAATTTTTTATGCACAGCATGGCAGGAGGCGCAATTAGCACTAAAAAGTGCCTTGCCATCTTGGGCATGAACGGTAACACTGGAACTTATAGCAACGAAAAATAAAAAGACAGTAATACTGGTTTTTACTATAGATCTATTCAATATCATATACACATTGATGGTTCTGGTGGGGAAAAATATCCGTGAACGTGTGCAAAAATATGACAGGATGCTGACAAAAACACATTCGGTATTATTTTTTTTTATTCTTGTCCCAACAGGGTTCTAGACCATTTTATGAATCGATTCAAGTTTTTGTCACCGCTTACACCAATATTTTCTTCAAAACTTGCATTTATCTATTTTCTTCTGATAAAAACAAAATTTTAAAGCAATTTTGCGCATGCTTAATCGATTAAAAGAGAAATGGCAGGTAAACTGGTGGCAATTCACGCTTATTTTTTCAACTTTTGCAGTAGGAGGTAGCTTCTGTGGTTATATTGGAAGAAAATTATTAGCTTTCAGTTCGCTTGAAAAAGGAGTTTTATATTTTATAGTCTACTTAATATTGGTAACTGCACTTTGGCCTCTATGTGTGCTTTTGGTAAGCATTCCATTTGGGCAATTTCCTTTTTTCAGGCGCTACCTCACAAGGATTTGGCATAAAATGGCAAAAAATAAATAATTCAAACAGCTTTTAGTATGCTTAAACTGGCCATTTTCGCTTCTGGTACGGGCACCAATGCAGCCAAAATAATTAACTATTTTGCGCAACACAAATCGGTAATGGTTGCGCTAATTGTAGTAAATAAACCCAATGCGGGTGTAATTTCCATAGCCAATTCTAATAATATTGAAGTGTTGATGATTGAGCGTTCTGCATTTTATAACACTAATGATTATTTGAAAGAGCTTAAAAAAAGGGAAATTGATTTTTTAATCTTGGCAGGTTTTTTATGGAAGGTTCCCGAATACCTTATTGCAGCATTCCCCAACAAAATAGTGAATATACATCCCGCCCTTTTACCCAAGTTTGGTGGCAAGGGAATGTATGGCATGAAAGTGCATGAAGCTGTGGTGGATGCCGGAGAAAAAGAAACGGGCATTACCATTCA
>JAAFJB010000121.1 GCA_013297995.1 Chitinophagales bacterium
ATATACCTGCAAGGAACAAGAAAAATGCTTTGAATAAAATACCGATGGCGTTACCCAATCTACTACCCGATTTTTTAGAAACACTGCTGGCTTCAGAAGCAAATTGTTTGCTTTTTTCATTTACGGTATTGCCAAATTCAGTACCGAATTCTTTGGCTTTTTCAGAGAATTCACCGCCCCATTTTTCTGCACGGGCTTTAAAGCCAACCAAGTCTTCTTGAATGGTATTTTTAATGGTATTTAAATCTACTTTCTCTCCACGCATTTCTAATTTTTCAGAAGCACTTTTCGCTTCTGGAATCACTGCCCATAATACCGCATACACTACAAAGAGGGTACCACCAAAAGAGCCAAAGATAAAACCGGGGAAGGGATTGAATTCAAACCATAAGGCAGATCCAAGTATGGAGCTAATGATGCCAATTACTAGCGGCATAGCAAATATTATTCTAGGAATCCAGATGGCAATATCAAAATAAGTAGCAATGCCACTGGCAACACCAGCTACAACTTTTTCTTCGGGATTTCTATACAGACGCTTAGTAGAACTAATATGGTTTAATGGTTTAGAAGGGAGTATAATCCAGAAAAGAATATACAATAAGAAGCCGGCGCCCCCACTAAAAAAGAATACAACAAATAGCAGGCGCACAATGGTAGGATCAATGCGGAAGTAAGCAGCAATGCCACCACAAACACCTCCTAAAATTTTGTCGTTATCATCTCTATAAAGCCGTCCTCTTGCAGAACTACTATCTGGTTCAGCATTAGGGCGATACTGTTGTTGATGGGATTTTTCGCTACCGAGTTGACTTTGCATATTGTTTTCTTCACCTTCAAAATCTTCTGGTCTGCCCATACTGGCAATGATGCTGTTTACATCTTCGTCCATAATACAAGTACTTCCTTTCTTAAGTCGCTCTCCAAAAAGTTCTGCAATGCGTCCTTCTATATCGTTGATAATTTCATCTCTTCCTTCTTCGTAGGCAAAGAATTTACGTAAACTGTCAATATATTGTTTGAGAGCGTCGTAAGCAGTTTCTTCAATGGGCGTTACCCTACCTTGAAAATTTATATTGATTACCTTTTTCATTTGTTAATATTTAAGCTTGGTTAAGGTTGGTTTTGGTTGTTGTTGGTTTCTGGCGATGCTGCTGGTTGGGTAAGCACTTGAACGGCGTCTGCCAGTTCTTGCCAGGTTCGTTCGAGCTCACCGTAAAAAGTGAGTCCCTTTTCGGTCATCACAAAATATTTTCGTGGCGGTCCGCTATTGCTTTCAACCCAACGGTAGGTAAGTAGTTCTGCATTTTTTAATCGGGTGAGTAGCGGGTATAAAGTGCCTTCTAGTATATGCAGATTGGCGGCTTTCATTCTGTCTACCAAGTCACTCGGGTAAACTTCACCTTGGCGAATGATAGATAAGATGCAAAATTCTAATACGCCCTTCCGCATCTGACTCTGTGTGTTTTGAATATCCATGGTGTAATTTTTATTGCTGAATTAATATACAAGAATGGGTTTAACCAAAGAGGTTCTGCTGAAGCGTTGAATTTTCCATAAATCAGCACTGGTGAATACCTTTTTTACTTTCGGATAAATAGGGATGTTGATGGCAATGGTTTCTTTTACTTCTAAAGTTAGTTGGTTTAATTCCACTTTGTTTAGTGTAACAAGCATGTTTTCAGTTTGTGTTTTCATGATTTTTATTTTTAGTTATATTGATTTATTACTTTGACCACACAAAGATGCGACTTTATTTGGTACTATGTGTTGCATAGTACCAAGTATTTTTAAGTAATAGGTCGACTTTAGTTGTCGGCTTAATAGAATTAATTGATAATCAGCAATTTATGATTTTTTAATATTTTACCAAAGGGATGATCGGTAAATAAAAATGATGGACGGTTGTTTTGATTTTTCATGAAGAAAACTTATTAATTTTATTTTATCGTTTTTATACGATTAATTAAAATTATCCCCTTAGTTTTGCCTTATCGTAAAAAAACGATGAATATGGCTACCCCTAAATTAGAAGCGTTTATTAAGGCAGAGCAAGAGCTTGCTGTATTTGCCAAAGCACTGGCTCATCCAGCACGCATTTCTATTTTAAAACTACTTGCCCAAAAAAATGAATGCATCTGTGGTGAAATTGTAGAAATACTGCCACTGGCACAATCAACCGTATCGCAACACTTAAAGGAATTAAAAGAAGCAGGTCTCATTAATGGTATTGTAGATGGTTCTCGCAGTTGTTACTGCATCAACTGGAAAGCTTTTGAACAATTTAATGAGTGCTTTAATCATTTATTTAAAAATCTTAAAGTACAGCAGCAAAATACTTGTTGTTAATAGCTAAATAAAATAAAAAGAATTGTATGAAACACCTATTAAGTTTGATCTGCTTTAACCTAATTATTATGTTATCTACTGCACAAGAACCAGTTTTATTTCCAACTATTCAAACTTTTTTTAATTCCGCTGCATCTGAATTTATTCAAATTCCTTCCGAACGAAAAAACGCTTTAAAAGAATTGAGCCAATATATTAGTCAAAAAAAAATTAACAAAAATGAAGTGTCACTTACTTTTATATGTACCCATAATTCAAGAAGAAGCCATATTGCACAAATTATGGCACAAGCCGCCGCAGCCTATTTTGGAATTAACCATGTAAATTGTTTTTCAGGTGGTACAGAAGTTACTGCATTTAATAAAAATGCTGTTAATGCATTGCGTAAAATTGGTTTTGAAATCACAGCAATCACCAATACATCCAACCCATTTTATGAGGTAAAGTATAGTTCAAATTTTCCAGCATTAATGGCTTTTTCAAAAGAATATTCTAGTACGGCAAACCCGCAAAAAAACTTTGGAGCTATTCTAACCTGTAATCAAGCTGATGCCTCATGCCCAATAGTAAATGGGGCAGATGCACGATTTAAAATATCCTACCAAGATCCTAAACTATTTGATGGTACACCAGAACAAGATCAAGTATATGCAGAACGATGTAAACAAATTGCTATTGAAATGTTGTATGTATTTAGCTTGATTAAAAAATAATTTAAATAACAATTAGCTCATAAAAGTCATCGGGATTGAGGTATTTTTTTGCCAGCTCCTGCAGCTCTTCTGCGCCTGTTTTTTTAATCACTTCAACGCTGCTGTAGAAATAATTTTCATCTAATTTATTCAACATATAATTTTTCCAGCGGGCAATCAGTTGAAAGGGGCCATCTAACTCACCCAATACGGAACCTATCATGTAATTGCGAACCAAACTCAGTTCTTCTTCATCAATAGGTTCCTCACATAGTATGCGCATTTCCTTATACACTTCTGCAATAGTTGCTTCACAAACAGATCTTCCTGCTTCCGTACTTATTAATAGTGCACTGTTGCCAATATGATTCTGAATATAACTATGTATGCCATAAGTATATCCTTTATCTTCTCTAATATTACTCATTAAGCGTGAACCAAAAAAACCACCAAATACATTGTTCAACAACTGCATTTTTTGATAATCTGGATGATGTCGGTTGGGGAATGGTCTCGCTATTCTAATGGCGGACTGCACTCCTTCCGCATCATTTATAAGTTGGTATTTTTTTTGTTCAGCGGGTACATGGTTGTATTGAATATTTGGTAATACACGCTGTTGCAATGGCAGTGTGCCAAATGATTTATTTAATTGTGTTGCTAAATCTAACGGAAGCTTACCTGCTGTAAAAATAGTACACCTGCCTTCTGTATAAAATTTATGAAAATAAGCTTGTAAGTCTTCTCTGTTCAAATTATCATAATCTAAGGTAGAAGTATATTTTCCGTAAGGATGGTGAAACCCATAAATATATTCATCAATTAATCGGTTGGCAATAAAATCACATTTTTTTAGGTTAACTTCTAGTCGCTGTTTTTGATTTTGTTTGTAAATAACCAATTCTTCGTCTGGAAAAATTGAGTGGGTAATAATTTCTGTAACAATGGGTAGTAGTTCTGCAATATGTTTACTCAAACAATGCAGGGTAATGGTGGCTGTTTCATTGTAGCAGGTCCTGTTTAAATAAGCCCCATAAAATTCAAAATGATCGTTTATTTGAAAGGCTGTTTTATGGGCAGTTCCATTCTTCAACATAAAATTGGTAGTAGCGGCAACCATATTTTTTTGCTCAAACCAATTGCCTGCTTCAAAAACCCACTCAATTAATAATACATCTTGGGTTCCAGCATTCATGCTGTAAACAGGAATACTATTGTCTAAATTATATTGCTCGCATTGCCTTAAATGTAAATTAAAGCTTACTGAATCTGTAATGGTAGGTGGTATTTTTCTGTTCAACATATCTACGGTGCTATTATCATTTTTTTGCTAAATAGTGTAAGGTGTTACTGTTCGATTCACGGAAAATTTCTTTGCTATACTTACGAATATCATCAGAACTTACTGCTTGGTATTTTTCTAATTCAGTATTCATCAAAGAAACATCTCCCAATAATTCATACATAGCTAGGCTACTAGCCCTGCTCATAATGCTCATATCTTCAAATGCAATAATACTTTCTGTTTTATTTTTTACTTTTTGCAGTTCTGAAACCGTGACTGTTTCTTCTTGAATTTTTTGTAGTTCTACTGCAATTGCTTTTTCTGCATCATCTATCAGAACCCCTTTAACAAGTTTGCCTTCAATGGCTAAAAGTCCCGCATCGGTACTGCCAAAATGATGGCAATCTAAACTGGAGAACAATTTTTGTTCTTTTACCAATGATTGATATAGTCGGGAAGAAGCACCCCCTCCAAGAATTTCTGAAAGAAGGTCTGCTGTATAATAATTCGTATCTAGCCTCGCAGCTATATGCCAGGTTTTAATAAAAGCATCAAGGGGTACAGAAGCTTCCTTAACCAGCCTCCTTACTTCATTCTGTACAGGCTCTTGTGGCAAACAACGCAGGTATTTTTCACCCATCGGTATAGGCCCAAACCATTTCTCTGCCAGCCTTTTAATATCTTCAGTTTTTACATTTCCTGCTACAACCAGTATGGCATTGATGGGTGTATAATGTTTAAAGAAAAATGCTTTAACATCGTTGATTGCAGCGTTTTCAACGTGACTCAATTCCTTTCCAATAGTCATCCATCTATAAGGATGAATGGTGTAGGCCAACTCACGCATTATTTTCCAAGTATCGCCGTAAGGTTTATTAATATAATGTTCTTTAAATTCTTCGCAAACCACTTTGCGTTGAACCGCAAGGCTTTTTTCACTAAAAGCAAGGCTCAACATACGGTCGCTTTCTAGCCAAAATGCTGTTTCTATATTTTGTGCAGGTAACTGACAATAGTAGTTGGTGAGATCGTTGGTGGTATAGGCATTATTGTCGCCACCAGCCCGCTGTAAAGGCTCATCATAATCGGGAATATGAATGCTGCCCCCAAACATAAGGTGCTCAAATAAATGAGCAAATCCAGTCTTTTCTGGATGCTCATCTCTGGCGCCAACATCATACAATATATTCACTACAGCCATTGGCGTGGCAGCATCTTCATGCACCAGTACGGTCAATCCATTGTCTAGTATAAATCGGTTATATTCAATCATAAGTATAAAAATGGGATTGCAAAATAGTTCATTCAAATTGAAAGCGCATAAAATTGCCCAGAAGCTTTATTTTCGAATGTCTTGAACGGTCATTTCAAGTAATATGGGTATTTGGTTTCTAAAAACAATTACTTTTATTTTTCCGATGGAGTTTTGAAATAGGTTCTTGTAAACTTGAATATTTCGAGTGAAATTATCTTCTATGGAAAAAATAATATCACCAGACTTGAAGCCGGCTTTATCGCCGGGAGATCCTTCAATAATATCAATCACCTGAATTTCACCATCAATCAGATAAATTCCCAAACCTGTATAGCTATAATCGAAAGATTCAGTAAAGCGGTTATTGGGTTTAATAAAAATTGTTTGATCTGGATAATTGATGGTGATATTGAACCTGCGCAGTAAATCATTTCCAATTATTCCGCCCAAAATAGGATAGTTGGTTACATTATACTGGTCTTCAAAAATATGGGTAGGTACTTTTTTAAATTTGTAGGGACCAATCTTAACCGATTTCAATACAGTAAGTTTCATCTGTTTTTTGCCACCCAGTCCTTCAGCCTGAGTAGGATAGAAGGTTTTATTGGAGCTAAATATGGCACTGTCTTCCACAAAATCTTTTGATAATAAAAGGCATAGCCCTGCGCCAGTATCAAAAATATACCTGCTTAAGATAGTCCTGCTAGTTTGAATGCTGGCAGTTTGTAAGGGGAG
>JAAFJB010000122.1 GCA_013297995.1 Chitinophagales bacterium
CAACGACGTAACAGAAATATCATCTTATATTACTGCTATTGAAAAACAAAATAATACCCTGAAAGAAATTGCTTGGATTCAATCGCATAAAATTAGAGCCCCACTGGCTAAGATAATGGGCTTTGTAAATTTACTCCATTCAGATATATGTAACGATTCAGAAAAAAAGGAGCTACTTGGATATTTAAAAACTTCTTCTGCGGAACTAGACAATGTACTTAAAGAAATTACTAAGATATCACAAGAAGGAAAGATTACAATCTATCAACCGCAATAAAAACCCCTCCTAGTAAAATTAGGAAGGGTTTTTATAACTAAATATGTGGACTATGCTTTTGGAGCTTTGGTTTCTTTTTTCTTAGCTTCATCAGCTTTCTTACAACATTCTTTCATTTCCTTGCCATCCTTGCCTTTCATATCACACTTCATTTCTTTACCATCTTTATGGCATTCTTTTCCCTTTGCACATTTTTTTCCATCGCCGCCAGCAAATGCTACTCCACTCATAATAAATGCGGCTGCTGCTAATAAAAATACTTTTTTCATATCACTTAATTTTTAGGTTTATAATTTGAAGATAGTCATTTTACCGTATTCAAAACAGTTCCAAATGTTAAATTAATGCAGCACAGTTACCAACTTGCCAATACCGTTACTCCGCCCTTTACCACTTGGTTTAAGGTTACATTTATTTGAGTTCCTACCGGAAGTAATATATCTACCCTACTGCCAAATTTTATAAAGCCATACTCTTCTGTTTGCTTTGCCGCTTGTCCCACTTCTGTATAATTACAAATACGCTTCGCCAATGCCCCGGCTATTTGCTTGTACAGAATTTCACCATATTTATTTTTAACCGCAACACTCCACCTTTCATTTTCAGTAGATGATTTGGGATGCCAAGCCACCAAATATTTTCCCTTATGGTATTGATTGTAGGTTACCTCTCCATCCATAGGGTGACGATTTACGTGCACATTGGCGGGACTCATAAAAATACTCACTTGAATCCGCCTGTCTTTAAAATATTCTACATCGGTTATCTCTTCAATTACCACTACTTTACCATCGGCGGGACAAATAATTTTACGCTCATCAATCGTAAGCACCCTATTTGGAATTCTAAAAAAAGAAATAATAAACAACAATAAGCCCAGCGTGGCTATAAAAATAAGCATGGCCAGCCAAGGAATAGCCGCACTTAAAAAGCTAAAAGAAATCAGGTTGATAAAGCCAAATAAGAGTGCAGTAATGGCGATGGTTTGGTATCCTTCTCTATGTATGGTCATTTTATTTAATTGTATGGCAAATGTAGTTGGTAAATGGTGAACCTTTTATAAAAAAAGGAACAAAACCAACCATACTGCAGGTATAGCAATTAAGAGTGAATCAAACCGATCTAAAAATCCACCGTGACCGGGCATAAATGAACCACTGTCTTTCACCCCTGCCTTTCGCTTTATTTTACTCTCCAATAAATCGCCCAATGTACCTGCTATACTGGCTGTTACAGAAATAAATAGCAGCGTTTTTATGGCCATGCCCCAAATAAAATAACCTCCTAAACTTACCACTAACACTGCCAATACCATTCCTCCATAAGTTCCTTCCTTTGTTTTTTTGGGTGAGATGGAACTGAGCGGCGTTTTGCCAATTAGAGATCCCACCAAATAAGCCATTGTATCATTAATCCAAATAGTGGCAATTATGGTGATTGGTAAAACCCAATCAGCCCCTGTAAAATATTGAATGCTCTTATCGTATAAATCAATCATCATTACACTGGGCATCAGAATATATAAAATTCCCAATGTGGTATATAATTTTACAGGATACCCGAGGCTGTCCCTAAAAAAAATAGCCGTAATTATAAATAGTATACCCGCCAAAATAATCATCCCTAATGCTAGATTCCACAATGGAATTGCTTGGTATAATCTACTTTTCCCAGCTTGTGCCAATACCACACTTAACCCAATTAAAATAGATTGCAGCTTGAAGAGTATTGGTGTAGCCCGATACTGATCATTTATTTTCCCCATGAGTTGATGGTATTCATAAAAACATCCTGCCAAAATAATACTGAAGAGTAATAAAAAGCTCCACTGATTGTACAATAATCCACCCATCATCACCATCACAAATACTATGGCTGTAATTGCTCGGGTTCGGAGTATGCTAATATTTAATGCCATAACTTTATTTGAATAATTAAAAGGAGAACTTTTCCTATTCTTCCGTTGAATTGAATTGCGTTTCTGGCTGATTGGTTGCCCTAACTAAATCTGTTTTTGCAGCTATTTTTTTACTTTCATTTTTAAATGCCTTAAATGCTGCCACCAAAAAAGCAATGGCTATAAGCCCTATCCACATGGGCATGGTTTCATCCATGGCTTTTTCTATGGGTTTTTTCATTCGATTGAGTATATATAACTGGGTTACCACAATTCCATTATTAATAAAATGCATGGCTATATTCAACCAGATATTTTTACTCTGATAATAGAGTAGTCCCAATACTATACCGAGACCAACCCTTGGTAAAAAGCCAAAATATGAACCATGTATTGCACTGAATATAATGGAACTGATGAGAATTCCCCAGAAAGCACTTTTTGTGTACCCCACCAGAATCCGCTGCACTCCGCCCCTAAACAATACTTCTTCAAAAATAGCAGGTGCAATAGCTATTACCAGTAAACTCAGCAGATAGTCCATTCCATTGCGCATAGTTGCCATTGCAAGCATTGACTGCTTATACTGCGCTTCTATCTCCCTCGCCTTCTTTAAAAAAGCAGCTGGCATAGGAATTATTTCATTCAAAGCACCCAATGCACCGCTTAAAAACAAAGCACTCACCGAAATAAAAATCACTACTAACCATTGATTTCTAGATCCATTGGCACTAAAGCCCATTTCTTGAAATGGTTTTTTATAGCTGATTTTAGCTACCGCCCAAGCAGGTACAAAAAAAATAATAAAAGAAGCTACAACATTAAAAACCCTTGCTAACTGAATATTCTCGGGCTTTAGCAGGGCTTCTCCCGCTTTGTGCATAGGTAAATTCAACAACTGTGCTGTTACTAATCCCATTACTAAGCCACTCAAAATGAATCCAACCCCTAATAATCCGAGTAATATTGCAAACTGACTTCCATAGCCAATAACCGACTTCTCATTCATGTTCTAATTTCTATTGTTTTTTAACACCCTTACCAAGTAAATAACACAGGTTATTGAATTCAATTCTGTATATTTTAAATGATAATACAATCTAATTTTACTCATTCTATGAATGTAAAGATAAGATTGTAAATTTGTTGTTTCTTTTATCATTGATAATATTATAAATGATAAAAGTTATCTCCTTGCAATATGGTTAAAATTGATCAAATAGTACTCCCCGATTTTCCACTCCTGTTGGCTCCTATGGAAGATGTAAGTGATCCGCCTTTTAGGGCGGTTTGTAAAGACAATGGTGCCGACCTTATGTACACCGAGTTTATCAGCAGTGAGGGCCTGATTCGGGATGCCATTAAAAGCAGGCAGAAGTTGGATATTTTCGACTATGAACGTCCCGTTGGTATTCAAATTTTTGGGGGTGATGAAGAAGCGCTCTCTATGAGTGCTAAAATTGTAGAAGCCGTAAATCCTGATTTACTGGACATTAACTTTGGGTGTCCCGTTAAAAAAGTAGCCCTTAGAGGTGCTGGTGCTGGCGTATTAAAAGATATTGACTTGATGGTTCGCCTCACAGCAGCCACTGTTAAAAGCACCAAACTGCCCGTGACCGTAAAAACGCGATTGGGATGGGATGATAGCAATAAAAACATTGAAGAAGTAGCCGAAAGATTACAAGATGTGGGTATTAAAGCATTGGCCATTCATGGGAGAACAAGAGCCCAGATGTATAAGGGAGAAGCTGACTGGACGCTGATTGCCAAAGTAAAAAACAATCCTAGAATTAAGATTCCCATATTTGGTAATGGTGATATTGATAGTCCCCAAAAAGCCAAACGCTACAAAGAACTGTATGGAGTAGATGGTATTATGATTGGAAGAGCAGCCATAGGCTATCCTTGGATTTTTAGAGAAATAAAACACTATTTAGCTACGGGAGAAATACTAGCAGTCCCTACTTTAGCCGAGCGCATAGAAGTTTGTAAAAAGCATTTGCGCAAATCGGTTGAATGGAAAGGACCTAAAGTGGGTATTTTTGAAATGCGTAGGCATTATACCAACTACCTCAAGGGTTTACCGGGTATTAAAGAGTATCGAGGGCGACTGGTTACTTTAATGGAGCCAGCGGAAATAGAAGCCGTATTGGATGAAGTAACTGCCAATTACCAAGGTTATAACTTTGAGCGAACCCCCATTGAATTGATAGACTATCACCAGAATTGTCCCTTGTAGTTTGGGGGATTTATTCCACCAACTTTATTACTTGCTCATCTAAGGGTGAGATGGATTGGGTGAAATAAGCTTGTAATATGCCCTGCTCATCCACCATAAATTTACAGAAATTCCATTCAGGAGCAAGATTGCACCAGCCATTGGCCCTATTGTTACTAAGCCATTCAAAAACAGGATTTTGGGCAGCAGATTTTATCACTGATGTTTTTTTCATCAATTGAAATGTTACGCCATAATTAAGCTTACAAAACTCCGCAATAGCTTGATCTGATTTTTTTTCCTGCTCCCTAAAATCATTTGCTGGAAATCCTAAGATTACCAGTTGACTGCCGTATTGCTGGTATAATTTCTCCAGTTCAGTAAACTGGCCAGTATAACCACAATCACTGGCAGTATTTACGATCATTATTTTTTTGCCTTTCAACTCATTAAAATCTAGCGTGTCGCCATTATTTTTTACAGCATTCAACGCGTAGAACGATTGCAGTGGCTTGGTTTTATTGGTATTAAATGCCATAGCTTTCTCCTTTCCCATAAGTTTACTGGCATACATTATAAGGGGGTAAAAAGTTTTTAAAAGAGATTGCTTCCAAGTCATATTAGTTCGTTTTATAAGCAGCACTGCCACCAGTAGTATTACAATGAATAAAATAAATCGTTTAACCATAATTATTATTTAAAGCTGCTATCCACTTCCCCCTACCGCCTTCATCACCCCACCAACCATTTCAATAGTTTTAATTTTCCCGTAAATGGCGGATACTTCAGGGAAGGATCAAACCAAGTGGGACTCTTCATAATAGCTTTTTTATGGCTGAATATATCAAAACTAAATTTACCATGATAAGCCCCCATTCCGCTATAACCCCTACCACCAAAGGGTAGATTGGGATTGGTAAGGTGCAGACCAGTCGTATTAATACATGCCCCACCTGAAGGTACCCCTTCTATCCATGCCGCCTCTTTTGCCTTGGAAGCAGTGAATACGTAGAAAGCCAATGGATTGGGATTAAGGGCAATAATTGCTTTAGCTTCTTCCATCGTATTAAATGAAAGAATGGGTAAAATAGGCCCGAAAATTTCTTCTTTCATAATGGCAGCATCGGTACTGGGTTCATCTAATAGAGTAGGTTCAATAAATAAACTAGTAGCATCATAATTACCTCCATAAATAATTTTCCCATCCTGCAAATATTGAATAATACGATTGAATTGCTTTTCATTAATAATTCTCCCATAGCCAATGCTATTGGCAGCATCAACACCATAAAATTGGGGAATAAATTTTCTCAATGCTGCTATTAATTCCAGCTTTTTAGTTTGATGCACCAGTATATAATCTGGAGCAACACATATTTGACCAGCATTGGAAAACTTGGTGAGCGCAATTCGTTTGGCAGCGACGGTAATATTCGCATCGCGCTCTACCACACAGGGGCTTTTACCACCCAATTCTAAAGTAACAGGTACTAATTTTTCAGCAGCCATTTTATAAATCATTTTACCAACAGTGGTGCTGCCTGTATAAAATACATGATCAAAACTAAAATGGTTCATTAATTCGGGAATAATCGCTGCCCCATCACCCTGTATATATATTACTTGTTCTTGTGTAAAACAGGCTGCTATAATTTTCTGCATAATAGCTGCAGTAGCGGGCGCAAATTCACTGGGTTTTAACACCACGCAGTTGCCAGCAGCAATAGCTCCCATTAATGGGTTAAACAATAATTGAAACGGATAATTCCAAGGAGCTATAATCAATACTACCCCCAGCGGCTCTAGCATTATTTTACTGCTACTCGGCAAATTCAAAAGATTGGTAGCAACAGGTTCTGGCTCC
>JAAFJB010000123.1 GCA_013297995.1 Chitinophagales bacterium
CCGCACAAAATGATCGGAAGCGGCTTTGCTGGCTGAATAGGGAGAGTTGGGATCGTAAGCAGTGGTCTCTGTAAAAAGACCCGACTCACCCAGACTTCCATACACTTCATCGGTAGAAATATGGTAGAAGCGGTGACTGCTCAAATCTGCTGCCCACTTGGTTTTAGCGGTATTCAAGAGATTCACAGTGCCAATTACATTGGTGTACACAAAATCGAGTGGGGACACAATAGAGCGATCAACGTGTGATTCAGCAGCGAGGTGAATAATATCAGTGACTTCATATTCATCAAACGCAGCTTCCAATGCTTTTACGTCTAATATATCTAGTTTGGCAAAATGGTAATTGGGCTTGGAATCAATATCTTTTAAATTCTCTAGGTTGCCCGCATACGTAAGCGCGTCTACATTAATAATATTGTACTCGGGGTATTTATTAACGAATAAACGTACCACATGAGAGCCAATAAAGCCCGCTCCGCCGGTGATGATGATGTTTTTTTTCATAGCCATTCCATTGAATTTTAAAATATTACTAATTCCATTCCTTGTTTTTAATTTCGTTGTACACCTGCGCAATCCCTTGCTGTAAGCTGATTTTAGCAGCCCAACCAGCGGCAGTCATCTTACCCACATCCATTAATTTCCTAGGCGTACCATCGGGTTTGCTTGCGTCTAAAACAATCTCACCTTCAAAGCCCGTGATGGATTTTACCAATTGCGCCAATTCCAAAATAGTTATATCGCTACCCGTACCAATATTCACCAAACCCTTCTGGTTGTAGTGCTGCATTAAATATAGACAGGCATCTGCCAAATCGTTAACGTGCAAAAATTCTCTTCTAGGTGTACCCGAACCCCAGATGGCTACCGTAGGTTGGTGGTTGCGTTTGGCTACTATAAATTTACGCAACATGGCGGGTAAAACATGACTTTTCTCGAGATCGTAATTGTCGTTTGGCCCGTATAAATTGGTGGGCATGGCAGAAATAAAATTGCATCCATATTGGGCACGATAACCATCGCATAATTCAATACCTGCAATTTTTGCAATGGCATAAGGTTGATTGGTCTCTTCCAAATAACCACTCAATAAATATTCTTCTTTCAATGGCTGGGGAGCCATTTTGGGATAGATGCAAGAAGAGCCTAAGAATAATAATTTCTTCACCCCATTCAAATAACTGTGGTGAATAATATTGCTTTCCATCATCAGGTTATCGTAAATAAATTCAGCACGATAGGTATTGTTGGCAACAATACCGCCCACTTTAGCTGCGGCCAAAAATACATAGTCGGGTTGCTCTACCGCAAAAAAATCAGTCACTTGCTGCTGGCTTCTTAAATCCAATTCTTTGGAAGTTCTGGTGATGATATTGGTAAACCCATCTGCTTCCAACCTGCGTGCAATGGCACTGCCCACCATACCACGGTGGCCAGCAATATATATTTTATCTGTTTTATTCATGTTCCCTATTAATGCTAAAACCGCTGCTTTTCAACAACTGTTCTTTTTTAAATAAATCAATATCGGCTGCCACCATTTCTTTCACCATTTCTTCCAGACTGTATTTAGGCTGCCAATTCAGTTTGGTATTGGCTTTTGATGGATCACCAATTAGTAAATCTACTTCCGTGGGTCGGTAATAGCGAGGATCTACTTTCACCACTTCCTTGCCCACTGCTAAATGATAGTTGCCTGATTTTACTACCCTTCCTATTTCATGTTCATCCTTACCCGTAAATTCAAGCTCCACCCCTATTTCTGCAAAAGCCATTCTTACAAAATCTTTAATATAAGTAGTGATGCCTGTAGCCAGCACAAAATCTTCTGCTTGCTCCTGCTGCAACATCCGCCACATACCTTCTACATAATCTTTGGCGTGACCCCAATCTCTTTGTGCATCTAGGTTTCCGAGGAAGATGGTATCCTGCAATCCCAATGCTATTCTGGCAACACCTCGGGTGATTTTTCTGGTCACGAATGTCTCGCCTCGTAAAGGAGATTCGTGGTTAAACAGTATGCCATTGCAAGCATACATTCCATAAGCTTCTCTATAATTTACCGTAATCCAATACGCGTAGAGTTTGGCGACTGCGTATGGACTTCTAGGATAAAATGGTGTGGTTTCACTTTGAGGAACGGCTTGCACCAAACCGTAGAGTTCAGAAGTAGATGCTTGGTAGAATTTCGTTTTTTTAGTGAGGCCTAATAATCGAATGGCTTCTAAAATTCTCAAAGCTCCAATACCATCGGCATTGGCAGTATATTCAGGGGTTTCAAAGCTCACATGAACGTGGCTCATGGCCGCTAGGTTGTAGATTTCATCGGGCTGCACTTCTTGAATAATGCGAATAAGGTTGGTACTATCGGTAAGGTCGCCATAGTGCAAAGTCATGTGGCGCGTTGGTGTGTGCGGATCTTCATACAGATGGTCTATACGCTGGGTATTAAACATAGAACTTCTTCTCTTAATGCCGTGTACTTGATAGCCCTTCTTCAACAAGAGCTCAGCCAAATAAGCCCCATCCTGACCGGTAATACCTGTAATTAATGCGATTTTCATATACTATATTAGGTAATAAATTGTGTTATTTTCCGCAATGGTTTGGCTAAGAGTGTGAACCAGTAAGGTTTTAGTCCATTTATCTCCCAAGCCATTCTATCGCCTTTATTGGCGAGTAAACGGTTTTGGATGCTTTGGTTACTGGCACCACCGGTTCTCATTTTCACCATTGTTTGCTGCAAATATGCAACCTTAATGGCATATCTGTATAAAAAACGAAGCATCAGCTCATAGTCCGCCGCAGTGTACACACCCAAGTTGAAACCACCATATTGTTGGTATATATTTTGGCGCACGAAAAACGTAGGGTGAGGAGGCATCCAGCCGTATAAAAAATGCTTGCGTTTAAAAGCACCAGCCTTCCATCTTCGGGTAAGTTTTTGGGTATCAACTGCATCCACATAATCGAGGTCGCCGTACACCGCATCGGCATTTTCCGATTCAAATAAAGCTACTAGTCTTTCAATGATATTGGGCGCGGCATAAAAATCATCAGAATTTAATATGCCAATAATATCACCCGTAGCCAAGGCAATCCCTTTGTTCATGGCATCATAAATACCTTGGTCTTTTTCTGAAACCACCACACTATTGGGTTGCAGTTCACTAATAATTTTTAATGTAGCATCGGTAGAGCCGCCATCAATAAAAATACATTCAATATGGGGGTAAGACTGCATTTTTACAGAACGAATGGTATCTGCAAGGGTAGCAGCACTATTATAAGTGGCGGTGATAATAGATACTTTCATCTTAACGTTCTACAATAATATTTTCCATCACCAGCATATCCATACTGGTTCTTAGAAAGCAGTCCAGTGCTTCTTCGGGACTATTTACAATGGGTTCATTTTCATTAAAAGAAGTATTGAGCAAAATAGGAATGCCCGATTTTTTTCTGAACGCTTCAATCAGCGCGTAATAGCGGGGAGAGATTGTTTTATCAACGCTTTGCAACCTACCCGTACCATCAGCGTGTGTAACAGCGGGAATGATGGCTCTTTTCTCTGGAAGAATGGGATATACTTTTTCCATGAAAGGAACTAGGTCGGTGGTGCCGAAATATTCAGGCACCCATTCTTTTAAAATGCTGGGGGCAAAGGGGCGAAAACTTTCTCTTCTTTTAATTTTACTATTCAGCAAATCTTTGGCATCGGCTCTGCTGGGATCGGCCAGAATAGAGCGACCACCCAAGGCACGGGGACCAAATTCAGCCCGCCCATTAAACCAACCAATAACTCCTGCGTTTACAATTTTATCGGCCACATAATCGAATAGTACATCATCGGCTAATTTCTTGAAAGGAATATTTCTATCGCTTAATAATTGTTCAATATACTCGTTGGTGAAATGAGCACCCGTACAAGCCGCATAAATAGGCGCAACCCTAGGCTGTTGCAGGGTTTGGTGGTACAGGTATTGTGCAGCACCCATGGCAATGCCGGCATCGTGACCAGCAGAGGGAATATATATTTCTTTAAAAGGAGTATTGGCTAAAATTTTACCGTTGGCAACGCTGTTTTGTGCGCAACCACCAGCGAGACAAAGTTGATTGATCCCTGTTTTTTTATGCAGAAAATTAAGGATATGGAAGATGGTCAACTCGGCCATGCGTTGAATAGAAGCCGCAAGGTCTTTGTGGTATTGCGTAAGAGGCTCTTCTTTTTTTCTGGCGGGGCCAAACACTTCAGTCGCTTTAGAGCTATAAGCAATAGGAATGGCGGGAATATGATCCTCATTATACTCTACAAAACCTTTGCCGGCAGAACGAAAATAGCTGAGGTTGAGTTTGAAGAGACCATCGGGATCTAATAGAACCACGTCTCTTAGTTTATCTACATATTTAGGTTCGCCATAGGGAGCAAGGCCCATTACTTTGTACTCATCCCCATAATGTGGAAAGCCAAGTAATTGGGTGAAAGCTGTATAAAAAATACCCAATGAATGGGGGAAATCAATGGAATCAAAAACTTCCATATTTTGTCGGTCCCCAATGGCCAGCATGGTGGTGCTGAAATCACCGGAGCCGTCGATGCTTACAATAGCAGCGCGTTCAAAAGGAGAGGCATAAAAAGCACTGGCTAAGTGACTTCTATGGTGTTCAACCGCATGAATTTTATTTTTCAACTCGCTTGGGTTGATATTAAAATGAAGGGCAAATTCTTCTTCCAAAGAACTTACTTTACGCTGGTTAACCCATCTTTCTTTGGCATGAACAAAAGTCTCAATGGGGCGAGCAGCAAAAAATAAAAGCTTCTTCAAAAATTTAGCTTTGGGATCACGGCCAATCGCAATATGATCCACTTCGTGGATGGAAACGCCGGCTTCTTTCAAGCAAAAATCAATCGCTAGAGAAGGAAATCCAGCCCAATGTTTCACCCTTCTAAAACGCTCTTCTTCCGTAGCGGCAATCATAACGCCGTTTTTAAAAATGGCAGCGGAAGAATCAGCGTGGTAGGCATTAATACCAAGTACAATCATAAAAATATATTTTAGCTACTACTTACTAGCAGTAGCTTATCCGAATAATAGGGAATAATCTTTTTCAAAATTTTGTGCTGCAAGATACTGCAAAGCAAGCTGGTGAGCACCTTGACAGCGCAGGTTCCAATCATGCTGACTAATTACTGCCAATCTATCTAATTCTTTGGCGGTATTTTCGGGAAGATCGAGTGATAGATTCCAGCCCGCATTTTTTTCATCGAGTAAATTCCAAGAAGTGAAATGGCTGCTGATAATCGGTCGACCAGCACCCAGCGCTTCAAAGATAGCGTGGGCAAAATTTTCTCCTTTGCTCAATAAAACCAGTGCATCGTACTGAGCCATCATAGACTGCATATTTTGTTGTTGGTAGCTGCCCTTGTATTGCATAGATATATTAGGAGGCAGTGCAGCAGCGGCTTTGAGGCAATCGTTCCAATAATCGGTTTCTTTTACAACGCCATAAATATCCAATTGAATATTTTGTTGGCAGTGTTGTAAGGAAAGCAGTAGGTATAATAGATTTTTTTTCTCAGTGATGATGGAAGCATAAATCAACGATAGCTGATTGGGTTTTTTGTTAGAAGCCTGAATGGTAGCGAGTGGCTGTTGGGGAATATTCCCCAGCTGGTGAATTTTATTTTTAGGAGGATGAAAAATGGATAGCCCTTCCGCTTCATTCGTTGAAGTAATATGCCAATGCGTATTTTGGGTGAGTTTAAGTTTTTTAATAAAGCGGAGATACCATTTTTTTTTGGTGGCTTTTACTTGCACCGCGCCTTCTTGCAACATACCTCGAGGGGCAATAATGGTTTTTATATAATTCAGTCGCGTACTACGAATGGCTATTAAGGGATAGATGAGAAAGGGCAGGCTCATAAATCCGTTGATATAAATAACGGAGGGCTGGGCTTGGTTGATGAGGCGATACCACTTAAAGGGAGAACTCTTTTTTTTATCGTCGTACCAAATGGAGATGGAAGTTTGATTGCCAATATCCATTTCATTCCATTCATTGAGCCGAATATTTTGTAGAGGCTCCGTTTCATTCAGATCATACCCACCCGTGATGCAATAGAACTGGTATTGTTTACCCATCAGCGCCACTAGGTTGCGGAGGGACTGCACAATGCCCCCTGCTTTATAAGCTGGGTAAAAATATTCGTA
>JAAFJB010000124.1 GCA_013297995.1 Chitinophagales bacterium
CGCTGAGCTAGAAGCTGGATCTACTTACGTTATAGCAGAAGCTCGTGAAGCAGGTAATGTAGGCATATACCGAGGCAGTGGCGAGGTAAGGGAAGGATTGGTGCAGGAAATACTTACCCAAATACCCGCAGAGAAAATTATTTGGGAAGCTCCCCAAAAAGCACAACAATTATACTTTCTTGAACTGATTGGCTGCAATGTAAACTTGGGCAATATTGCGCCCAATGAGGTAATTCCATTAGAAACTATGCGAATTGGTCTCAGGGGTGATACATTTAGTCTTTACCTCGACAAACAGTAATAGTATGCGATTATTTGGTCTACTTGGTTTTCCGCTTACGCATTCTTTCTCACAAAAATATTTTACCGAAAAATTCAGCAGCATCGGAATTGCCGATGCTGAATACCAAAATTTTTCCATTCCTGATATTTCCGAATTACACCAGATATTGAAAGCCGATAATGGGCTTTGCGGTTTCAATATTACCATTCCTTATAAAAAACAGGTTACCCAGTTTTTAGATGAATCTACTGATGCGGTGCAAAAAATGGGGGCTTGCAATTGTGTTCACATCAAAAATGGCAGGTTGATTGGATACAATACCGATATAGTAGGTTTTGAGCAGTCCCTTAAACCTTTTTTAAAACCTCACCATACCAAAGCCTTGATTCTTGGAACTGGGGGTGCCGCTGCTGCTGTTCAATATGTTTTGCGTAAACTTAATATTGCCTACACCAATGTCTCTAGAAATAGTGGGGATAATTGTATTCCTTATGCATTATTAAATCAATCATTGATGGAGCAACACACACTTATCATCAATACCACACCTGTAGGCCAATACCCAACCATAGAAACATCTCCAGCTATTCCTTATGAATTTATTACGGAAGCGCATCATTTATTCGATTTAATTTATAACCCTACAGAAACCCTTTTTTTACAAAAAGGAAGCGCACAGGGAGCTACCACGCAAAATGGGTATGAAATGCTGGTATTACAAGCAGAAGAGAGCTGGCGCATTTGGAATCAGGCCTAATACAACTGTACTATTGTACTAAAAGCTAAATAGTTTAGAGTGGAATTACGGCTCCTTCATTCAATACAAATACTTGGGTTGCTTTTTTTTGCTTCATTATTTTTAGTCCACTAAATTTACTAAATGCAGGCAGAATGCATTGTTGTTGGGTAAAGTAAAAGCAAGGAAATTGTAAGCTTTGTTTTGCTATTCCTCTCATGGCAATACCGGGGTGAATATGACCGGAAAATGTAAACAGACTTTTGTTGCTTATTGCTAATACCGCTGGATCATGCACAAATTGAAACCCATTTAATGTAAATACACCATCCTGCACTGTAATAGCTGCATCAGCATACCAATTGTTGTGCAAGATATCGTGGTTGCCACGCACCAAAATAAAATGGATGGATAAAAAATCGCTTCGCCATTTTAAAAAAAGCTTGAGTTCTTCATTGGCTACACTGTGGAAAAAGTCGCCGACTATAATTATTTTTTCTGCCTTGAACGCTTGAATCAGGGTAAAAAATCTTTGTAAATCTTCTTGGTAAACTTGTGGGGGAACAGCAATTCCATGCTTTCTGAAATGTCCTGTCTTGCCAAAATGGGTATCCGATACAATCAATGCTTTTTCATCCTCCCAAAAAATGGCTCGATTGGGGGAGAGCCAGAATCGGTTTTGTTGAACTATATGCAATAAGGGTGCAGTCATGAATGGCTAAGATAAGTGTAGCATTGCAATTATAGCCCAGCTAATTGTTGTTGCATTTTTTTTATACGATCTTCTAACTTTTCGGATGATAGATTATTCCGGTTTAATCCATCTACAATAATGGGGAAGGAGAGGGGTGTTAATTTTTTAGGAAAACTTAGCATGATTTTATTTTGGGAAATTCTTTGCAGCGACTGCCTCAATCGCACTTCATCCATTTGTTGTGCCATCACTTCTTGGTAAGCCTGCCGCAATAAAATATTGCTGGGATCAAATTCTTCAAATACTTTAAACAACAAAGAAGCAGATGATTGTAAATGCCTCGCTTTTGTTTTTTCTCCGGGCATACCCTGAAAAATCAGTCCACCAATTACTGCAATATCCCTAAATTTTCTTTTGGCCATTTCTGTGCTGTTCACACTGTGCTGAATATCTGTTAGCAAATGATCTTGTGTAAATAAATCGTAGGCATTGCTATCGTCAACCGGAATGGGTTGGTCGCTTAATAATTCAAAACCATAATCGTTCATAGAGATAGAAAAACTCATCGGCTTTATTTGTGAAATGCGATAAGCAAGAATGGCGCTCATGGCTTCGTGAACCTGCCGCCCTTCAAAGGGATATACCAATAAGTGAAACCCATCTTTACCTTCAATTTGTTCAATCAATAATTCATTTTCTTTGGGAATAAAGGAAAGCTGCGCCTGTAATTTAAAAAGACTTGTTAAGCTTTCTAATTCAATACCAGCATCGGGTGTAAGTGCTTTTGAAAAAGTATTTCGAAGCACTTCACTTAAATTAGCGCTGAGACTCATACGGCCACCCATCCACGAAGGGACAATTGTTTTTTTTGCGGATGATTTTTTCACCATCACCTGCATGTCTTTTATCATTACCAATTCCAGGTTGCGGCCAGCAAGCGTAAATGCATCACCGGGTTCGAGGCGACTGATAAACCATTCTTCTATCACACCTATATATCCCCCACTCATGAATTTAACTTTTAACATAGCATCGCTTACAATAGTGCCAATATGCATTCTGTGACGCATGGCTATCCGTTTATTTTGAATACGGTATACGCCATCTTCTACCACTACTTTTTTGTACTCATCGTATTGCTGCAAAGCATTGCCACCATTGGTAAGGTGGTGTAAAATTTGCTGCCATTCATTTTGTTGCAAATCGGCAAAACAATGGGTGAGTTTTATTTCTTCAAATAAATCTTGTGCAATAAAACCTTCGCCAATAGCCAGCGTACATAGAAATTGTAGCAATACATCAAAGCACAATAGCATGGGCTCTTTACTTTCTATTGCTTGTTCTTCAATAGCAGTTTTTAAGGCGGCAGCTTCTACTAATTCTAGACTATGGGTGGGTAAAAAATATATTTTACTGGTAGCGCCTGGTCGGTGCCCACTTCTTCCGGCACGTTGTAAAAATCGGGCCACTCCTTTCGGTGAACCTACTTGTATAACGGTATCAACGGGCCTGAAATCAACACCTAAATCTAGACTAGCAGTGCATACCACCGCCTTTAATTTTTCGGTATGCAGGGCTTCTTCTACCCACAATCGCAATTCCTGTTCAATACTGCCATGGTGAAGCGCTATTGCGCCAGCTAGTTGTGGCGCTACTGTCAACAAGGTTTGATACCAAGTTTCGCTCATGCCCCTGGTATTGATAAAAATAAGGGTGGTTTTACTTTGTTCAATAATGGGAATTAATTTGTTGGCGAGTTTTATACCAAGATGTCCCGCCCAAGGATATTCTTCTATTTCATCGGGAATAATGGTATGCACTTCCAATGGCTTATTAATTACAGCACGAATAATTACACCTTGTTTTTTTAGCGGAGCAAGCAGCACTTCTTTGGCTTCTTCAAGGTTGCCAATGGTGGCGCTGATGCCCCAGATTAAAGTAGATTTTTTATTTAGTCTTCCCAATACAATGCGCGCAATGGCAAGTTCTGTTTGCACGCCACGCTTACTGCCCATCAACTCATGCCATTCATCTACTGCTATTATTTGAAGTGTAGTAAAAAAACTGGGGTAGCCTTTTTGGGTCAATAATAGATGCAAACTTTCAGGGGTAATAATCAGCACTTCGGGCATATTTTTTTTCTGCTTGCTGCGCTCGCTGGTTGAGGTATCCCCATTTCTTATGCCTACTTTCCAATTCAATCCTATAGAGGCAATGGCTTCTTCCATAGCCCTGCATATATCTTTTGCCAATGCACGCAAAGGAGTAATCCAAAGCAATTGTAATCCATTGTTTTTTTGTTGCTGCCAGCTGGTAGGATGATCATTTATAAATTGCATTAGAGCAGCTAGAAAAACAGCGTAGGTTTTGCCGCAACCTGTGGGTGCATTCACCAATCCACTCTCTCTGTTTAATATATATTGCCAGGTTTCTTCTTGAAAAGGAAAGGGTTTGAATTGTTTTGAATTCAACCAAGATTGAATAATGGTATAACCTGGGCTTGTTGATTTCATACAATAGTAACAACAGCTTTGTTAAAGTGGTTTAGTTGATGGACTTGATCTGTCCATTCAATTTTCTAACAAAGTAAATTTTCTTATTCTCCAGATAGTCTGTTGATCCATTGGTTTTGCTGCGTACGGGCTGAAAATCAAATTCGTTGAAGAGCTTAAAAGATTTGTCCGAGAGATGATAAATCAGGTCGTTCTTATATTGTATTAATAATTTACCAAAATGATAAAGGCTTTCAAATCCTTTGTGAACCATATCACTGGGGCGACCAGCATATTTAGTTCTGTATTTGGTTTCAATATATTGTCCCGTTTTATCACTGCGTGAATAATTGTAAGGAGTGGTATAAATTAGTTCAGCGTCTTTACCCATATCTTTAATAGCGTCCCAGGTTGGCATACCAATAATGATGGTTTTATATGATTTATTGGCTGTGATGGTCTTGACTAAATTCACCCCGAAACCTTCATGTAAACTTCCGCAAAGCACTATATTGATACTGCTGCTGTCCATGGATGCAAACAGATCTGCGGATTGAATGCTATCACTTAAATCAGTCTGTTTTATTTTGAGTGGCATGGCAGGAGTGCGTTTGTTTAAGTCGGCAAATTGATTGCTGATCATATCTTCGGCTGCACCTGATTTTTTAAAATAGTGGATGGTTTCTGTGGGATGGTTGCGTTGCAAGTATTTATAAATGCCTTCTATATGTGTTTTAAGGGTGGGGTTCACCAGTGTAAAAAAAGGATTGTTGGTAATATTACCATCATTGGGATAGGTCATGGAGACAAGTGGTACTTTCTTTTCTTTGGCAAAATCTGCCAGCAGTTGAATTTCATTTCTTGAATTAAAAGAAGCAATTACCAGCGAAATATCTTGCATATCGGCAGAACGAATGATTTCACTGAGAGGTTGTGATTCATTCTTAGTGTCGTAAAACAAAACGGTTAACTCATTTTGCTCTGTATTGAGTGAGTCAATAGCCAGGCAGATGCCATTGTAGAAATCGAGCCCGGGCAATATATTTTTGGGTAGGTTATTATTACCTAGTTTATACACCGATCCTGTAAAAGCAGCATCCAAATAAACGGGTGCAAATACGGCCACTTTCATGGGCTTAGCCACTGATTGAGCGGCAGTAGAGAGGCCAATTAGACAAAGCGCAGAACCGAAAAAATATATAATCCATTTTTGCATAAGCTATTTTATTCCCATTCAATGGTAGCGGGAGGTTTGCTGCTGATATCATATACCACCCTATTAATACCACGTACATTATTGATGATTTCATTAGAAATATCAGCAAGAAATTCGTAGGGTAAATGAGCCCAGTCCGCCGTCATTCCATCTACAGAAGTAACCGCTCTGAGTGCCACGGTAAATTCATAAGTTCTTTCATCACCCATAACCCCTACGGTTTTTACAGGTAACAAAATCGTGCCAGCTTGCCAAACTTGTGTATATAATCCATTCTTTTTTAGACCCTCAATAAAAATAGCATCTGCTTTTTGCAGCATCTCAACTCTTTCAGCGTTCACTTCACCTAAAATACGAATGGCGAGGCCCGGGCCAGGGAATGGGTGCCGGTTGATCATATCAGCGGGAATACCCAGTGCCAATCCCACTTTTCTAACTTCGTCTTTAAAAAGGTAGCGAAGGGGTTCTACCAGTTGCAAATGCATGGTATCGGGCAAGCCGCCAACATTGTGGTGCGATTTAATGGTTTGAGAAGGGCCATGAACGCTAACGCTTTCAATCACGTCAGGATAAATAGTGCCTTGACCTAAAAAGGAAATATTAGTAAGTTTATTGGCTTCTTCTTGAAATACATCAATAAATAATTTACCAATGGCTT
>JAAFJB010000125.1 GCA_013297995.1 Chitinophagales bacterium
TTGGTTCTCACCTAAAGCGTTTTTCGATAACTCATTTTTTTTGTCATTTTATGGTATATTTGATGAACAACAAAGATCACGCATTCATGAATACTACAACCTTCACGGAACGTGTGAGCTTGAACAGTGCATTGGCAATATGGCGGGGCGACGAATATATTCTCAGCTTTTTGTTTGCTAATCGGCCTCAGTTTCGGCAGACGAATAACGCCAAACAACAGAATAAATATTGAGCTTTTGTATCTTTAATCAGCAGCGGCACCAGGCAGACGGAACACAAAATACCACCACATCGCCAATGCTTTAACGTTGGTGGCAAGCGTAGTGCGACACCCTACTAAACCCGAGAATACTTCTCAAATCAGGTATAACGACTGAATCTTTATACTAATCTTTTAGACATCTTTCTAGACAATTAATTTGCAATTTCACTTGAACTATCTTATTTTTGCAGAAATTATTCATAAAAAGCTATGTTGATAGAATTTAAAGTCGCCAACTACCGCTCAATAGGCGAAGAACAGATTTTGAGCCTAATTCCTGCCTCACAACAAAAGGAATATTTGGACAATATCATTTCCTATGGGAAACACAATGCTTTAAACGCTTTGGCTATTTATGGGGCAAACGGAAGTGGTAAAAGTAATCTTTTACTTGCATTAAGCTTACTTGACAAACTTGTTCATCTTTCTGCACGTTCTTCATCTACAACAAAATTACCATTTGACCCGTTTTTGCTTCGTGAGGGTTGGGAGTCAAAACCTACAAAATTTGAGATTACATTCATAATTAACGAGGACAAATACAGATATGGACTTGAATTTCATAAAGAAGAAGTTGCAAGTGAGTGGTTGTACAGAAAATCTATAGGTAGAGAAGTTCCATTATTTTTAAGAAAGGGAGATACTATAGACCCATCATCAGGCTTAAAAGGAAACACCAAAGTAATTGATGCAGCAATTGAAGCAACAAGACCCAATGCACTATTTCTTTCGACTTGTGATATGCTTAATGTTGAAGAAGCTAAAACTATATTTCAATGGTTTAAACACTTTAATAACATTGATGGCATTGACACAGAAGATGAAGAAATAAGGACTGTTAGTATGTGGGATAATGAATTAGACAGAGAAAATATAACTGAATATCTTTTACGGCTAAACCTTGGTTTAGTTGGAGTGGATATTTCTAAAAAAGATTTTGATGAAGCAGACCTTCCTAAAAATATCAACGAAAGCACAAGAAACATACTGATTAAAAAATTATCAGATTCTCAAAGTTACTCGGTTCAGGCTCTACATAAAATATATTCATCTGATGGAAAAGAAACAGGTAAAAACATAGCTTGGAATTTTGACGAGAGAGAATCAAAAGGAACGAATAAAGCATTCCATTTAAGTGGACCAATTTTATGGGCTTTAAAAAATGGAGGTGTTTTAATTATTGATGAAATCGAGGCAAAGATGCATCCGTTATTGACTTTAGACACCATAAATATGTTTTTAAACAAAGAAACAAATCCTAACAATGCTCAATTAATTTTTGCCACCCACGACACAAATTTACTTTCATATTCAGACCTTAGAAGAGACCAAATCTATTTTACCGAAAAAAACAAATGGGAATCAACCGAAATATTTTCTCTATCTGACTTCGTTTATTTAGGAGATTCCAAAACTTCTAGAATAGAAAAAGAAAGACCCGACACGGACAAGGAGAAAAGATATTTTGAAGGAAGGTATGGAGCTGTTCCATTTTTAAGTCCCTTTAAACCATTAAAATCAAAAAATAATGGCAAGAAAAGGTAAGCTAAACAAGTTTGAAGAAAGTGAATTGGAAGAAAGACCTATTAGAATTAAAAAATACAAATTTTTATTTTTAATTGTTTGCGAAGACGAAAGCACTGAACCAAAATATTTTTCAAATTTCAAAAATCAAATTCCTGAAGAGACAATATTTCTAAAACCTGTTGGAACGGGGAGAAAACCCAAAGGAATTGTTGAAAGAGCTATCGTTGAGAAACAATTACTAGAAAAAGAATCAAAAAAAACTGTAGATAAAGTTTGGGTTGTTTTCGACAAAGATGATGAAGATTTTAATCAAACCACTATTAATAATTTTGAAATAGCGTTTGAAATAGCTAAACAAGAAAATTTTGAGATAGCATATAGTAATGAAGCATTCGAACTATGGCTATTGTTACATTTAACTGAGGTAGACGCAAATGTAGCATTGCCAAGAGCAGAAATTTATGCTTTACTACAAGAAACTATAAGAACATTTGAAGGATATAAAACTTTTGAATACAAACACGGAAATGCTTCGATACTACAAATCATATATGAAATAGGAAGTCAAGAAGATGCTATTAATAGAGCAGTGAGATTATTGCAATTGCAAGGTGTAAAAGCTCCAATCGAAGCAAATCCTAGTACAAAGGTTCATATACTTGTAACAGACCTTTTAGAATGGATTACCTATTTTTCATACAACCCAGACTAACCTTAGCGAAGAAAACGCCAGCCACCAATAACTAAGACTTCGTTGGGTGCGAAGCGCCTACAATGAAGTCTAATGTTGAACGGAACCGGTAAGTTATTGGGGTGACTGTTTTCCCCCTACCCACTATTTAATACAGCAGCAAGTTGTTTTTTCAGTAAATATTTTTCTGGTGGTCCTCTTATGCCGAACGATTCAATGATGATGAGCGTACCCGTTTTACAACATGGTTATTTATGAAGCTATGCCACCACATCCCAAAAAAGTAGTAATACCATGGCAGGTAAGGCTGCAAGAACGCTTTGGTATAGTTTACAATCAATGCAGCCATTGCAATCAGCCAGCATTACTATTGGTGAGCTTAAGCTATAAACCACCCATGATAATGGATGGATAAATGAGTAGTACCAAAATGGGAATAAAAAGTGTTGCAAAACAAAACTGCATTTGGCAGAAGGGGATTGGTATGTTCCCCAGTGAAAAATAGCCAAGGTTTGTATCTCCAACTAAAATAAAAACTATATTTATAGAAATAAAACAACCCAACCAATGAAAAAGCAGCCCCAACTAAAATATATAACACCAAAATTTTACTGGCAAACCAATACTAGAACCAATGATTTATACCTTAGATAACTAACCATCGGTCAACACAAAATTATCCGCCACCCCTTGATAGCTCCTGCGCAATCAAGGTTTTTTAAAAGGGGGTAGCGGATAATTTTATAAGAGTTGGCTGCAATCCAAAGACCGAAAACCAACTAACAATATCGTAAAAAATGCTGATAGAAACATATACAACTGATTGGATTAAGGATTTTACAGATATAAAAAGTGAAATCGTAAATGGACTACACGGATTTGATTATACGATTGAACACGTTGGAAGTACTTCTGTACCAAATTTGGCTTCAAAAGCAATAATCGATATTGACATAATCTATACAAAACCATTAGACTTTGAAAAAATAAAATGGAGACTTGAAAAAACGGGATATTATCACAATGGAAATCAAGGAATAGAAGACCGAGATGTATTCAAAAGGAACAGAAAATTTACTAATAAAATATTAGACACTATAAAACATCATCTTTACGTTTGCCCAATTCACAGCGTAGCATTAGAAAGACACATTTTAACACGAAATTTTTTAAGAAAAAATGAGTGGGCAAGAATAAAGTATCAGCAAATGAAATATGAATTGGCAGAAAAAGCCAATCAAGACAGAAAAATATATGCTGCATTGAAAGAACTCAATGTTAATGATTTTATCGACACAATCATTGCTGAAGAAAAACGAACGCAAAACATAGCATTGTGAAATCCAAACAGACAATTTACAAATTATGAACAGACTAATTAACCTTCTACTTTTGTCTCCCCGTTCAATTTTTTGACAAGTTGTAACGGGCAGACAAAAGACAATTCAGCAACACAAAAAAATAAAGACACTAAAAAACTTGTTGGCGGTGGTTGTGATGGTTGCGAAATTATGTTTGTTGAAATGCCGACAAATATTTCATCAGCGGACACAAGTGTTGGTTGGAAACTCTTATGCCGAACGATTCAATGATGATGAGCGTACCCGTTTTACAACATGGTTATTTATGAAGCTATGCCACCACATCCAAAAAAGTAGTAATACCATGGCAAGTAAGGCTGCAAGAACGCTTTGGTATAGTTTACAACCAATGCAGCCATTGCAATCAGCCAACATTACTATTGGTGAACTTAAGCTATAAACCACCCATGATAATGGATGGATAAATGAGTAGCACCAACTGGGAATAAAAAGTGTTGCAAAACAAAACTGCATTGGACAGAAGGGGATTGGTATGTTCACCAGTGAAAAAAATAGCCAAGGTTTGTATCTCCAACTAAAATAAAAACTATATTTATAGAAATAAAACAACCAAATCAATGAAAAAACAGCCCCAACTAAAATATATAACACCAAAATTTTACTGGTAAACCAATACTAGAACCAATGATTTATACCTTAGATAACTAACCATCGGTCAACACCCTAAACTTTGAACTAACAGAGAATAATTGTAAATTCGCCTAGAAAATTTAAAAAGAAAATGGGACAACTCATAAATATTTCAGAAATAAAAGCACTTTATCCAGACGAGTGGGTTTTACTTGGAAACCCAACAATGGACGAAAGCAAAATTGATGTTTTATCAGGTATTCCTTTATTTCATAGCAAGGACAAGAAAGAAGTTTGCTACATTGGTAGAGACAAAACATCAAATTTCGACAAAATAACTTTAATCTATACTGGAACTTTCAAGCCCTCAAGAAAAATTACAGGCATTTTTAATCGTATTTCAAAATGACCTATAAATTCAAACGAGAACCTGAAAGTGGTTTAATACTTGTAAACATTGAGATTGACAACAAGTATGCACTTAAAATGATTTTAGATACAGGAGCAACAAACACTACAATTGATAGTAATGCTTTGTATTTGCTTGGACACGATTTAAAAGACAATATTGGAACTGTTGAGATAGAAACGGCAAACGGCATTATTGAAACAGAAGTTTTTGAATTAGATTCATTTTCTTCTCTTGGCTTGACAAAGGAAAAGTTTCAAATTCAAGTTTATGATTTTTTAGCTCACGGCATTTTCTCAGATTATAATGGATTGCTTGGCCTTGATTTTTTGGAAGGAACTAAGTATTGTATTGACACTAAAAACAACACCATTACTTTATCGTAGGACGAGAAGCACTTCTGCCAATAACTAAGACTTCGTTGGGTGCGAAGCGCCTACAATGAAGTCTAATGTTGAACGGAACCGGTAAGTTATTGGGGTGACTGTTTATTATGGGCTTGTCGTTTTGCAACTTGTTACTTGCCAACGGAAGAGTAGGATTGAATTTTTTTTAATCGGTTTTTTAGCAGTGGATTAGGTGTTTATCTGCTCTTTTTTTTGTAAAGCATATAGATTCCCCTACCCACTATTTTATAAAGCAGCAACAAGTTGTTTTTTCAGTAAATATTTTTCTGGTGATCCTCTTATGCCGAACGATTCAATGATAATAAGTTTACCCGTTTTACAACATGGGCATTTATGAAGCATTGTTTTTTTTGATGCCACCAGTTTTGTAATCTTTGTAACTGAACAGGGTACTGGTTTCAGCTACTTTTTGTAAGCGATGTTTGCTAATAGCCACTTTATGGGTATACCTGCCCAAGTATTCTATCACTTGCTTTGGTCCACCAAAGGGTCGCTTGGCATATACTACCCAATCTTTATCAAATAGGCTGTTGAGCAGCCGCTTATCGTTTATACCATTCGCTTTTAATAAAGCCACATACTTAGCCCTATATACTTTACTAAGTGCTTTTACCGCAAATAAATATTTACTGCTGCGTAATTGCTTTTGCCACTTACCAGTATTATCCACAC
>JAAFJB010000126.1 GCA_013297995.1 Chitinophagales bacterium
GAACCCCATTTTTATAAAGCGTCATATTTCTATTAGAGTAAACGAATGTTATATTAGTCCATGTATTAGCTTTCAAAGTATCATATAAATATGGCCCACTTCCATAATTATAAGCATATATTCCATTTCCGTAGGATGCTATTCTAAAATTTCCTTCTGAATTTTCTGTAGAAATTAATCTTCCACTCGCAGATCCATTATCTAAAACCCAAAAACTTAAACTAAATGAATCGCCATATTGAAAGTTAAACATACTGGAATTTGTAGTTACTCTACCGCCCCCCAAATTAAGAGCTGAGCCAATATTATTATTACGATCAGTGCCAAATAATAACGTACCAATCATATTGCCATTATTCCCATTTCCACTCATATCTTTTACATTACCATCAAAGGGATAATAAGCCAATAATCCATTGGAAATTGTTGTGGACACTGCTAATTGAGCTATAATTTCATTCAATTTTGCTAATAGTTCTGCATACTGTTTATTCAAAATATTTATTTGGTTGTTAATGCTTGTGGTGTTGGCACTTCCTAAAGTGAGTTGATTGTTAAGGCTAGTTATTTGAACTAAAACTGCCGATAACTGTGTTTTAATGGAATCTACAGATTTACCAACACTGGATATATTTGTATTTGTTGCTAACAAAGCGTTGGCCAAAGAATCAGATCTTTTTTGCAATGCGAGAATAGATGCTTTTAATGTCATTATATCGGAGCTATTTAAAATTTCATTTAACTTTGCTAATAGCTCCGCATATTGTTTATTTAAAACATTTATCTGACTATTGATACTTGTGATATTGGCATTACTATCTGTCAACTGGCTGTTAAGTGTAGTAAGCTGAGTTAAAACAATTGATAACTGTACTCTAATAGAATCCACAGATTTTCGTATACCTGTTACATTTGTATTGGTTGCTAACAAAGCATTTGCTAAGGAATCAGATCTTTTTTGCAATGCAGTAATTGATGCTTTTAATGACATTATATCAGAACTAAAATCAACTTGCTTTTTACAGGAAGTAACTGAAAATCCTATAAACATGGCAATTACACTAAAAATTATTACGCGTTTTTTCATACTAAATGATTTTAAAATTTATTTTAAATTCCAAGGATATCAACTGTTGATTTTTAATTCCAGTACTATTACATAAAATGACACTTAAAGAATTTTTACTAAGAATAGAAATAATAATCTCATTTTTTTATACGCGAACTGAAATGTTTATTTTCATTACTATCATAAAGCGCTATTACAGAGAGTTTGACTCTCTAGTTGCAAAAAGTGAGCGTAATTTTCGGTTCCGGATATCAGATTGAAGAGTTACTAGGTAAAAAATCAGCTCTAATCAATGATGGAATTGGTCCTTTGAATTTAAGATCTATTACAACAGGAATATGTGGAAATATCTGTTTCTTTAACGACTCATTTTCATAATCTACAAATCTCAGCTTTGTAGCTATTTTAATTTCTAGATTACCTGAACAATTAATTTGTAAATCATAAAAATCATTCATTTCCCCTGTAATTTTTGAAAATTCTAGCTTTCTTTTTATTTCTGCTTCTGAGTCTGCTTTATCAACTGGACAAAATTCGTACTGATCAATATTAAATTCTTTAATACCAGGGATAGATTCAATACTTTGTTTGAGCTGCTTATAAATTTCTTTGTCATATTCGTCCTCATGATTTTTAAGTTTAGGGAAAATGTCACCCCTCTTCTCTTCATAGATTTTATTTTGAAAATGATTACTCCTTTCATATTGAATATTATATCTTATTGCAATAAATTCACTACTTCCAAGAGGCTGTTTCCAATAAAAGCTTAATAATTTCAGTACATTCATATGATTGTTTTTTGGTGGTTTTAATAAAAATTTGGGTATAAGTTTATTTCAAGAATTATGATTCGTTTTTATCTATTCAAAATACGCCTGTGACAATATGGTATTTGTTCCAAGTGTGTTTTACCCAGAAAGGATGGAACTACAAGAACTGAAGATTATTAGGTTAAAAAATAATGAAGACAAGATTTTTTTCATGAGAATTGCTTTTGTTGTATATATAAATATGTAGGATTTGATGCAAAACTAATTCTGTTCAATAAAATATAAAAACAATTGGTAACGATACTTGTAACGCTCTTGGTATTTATTCCATTACCAAAACAATCGGGTTATGTAATTAATTTACAATTATTTACATATTAGTAAATTACAAATTATGTTTATGAAATTTCCGGCTTAACTTTATTGCCTAAAATATTACGCTGAAATGGCTAAAAATGAACGGATCAAACCTATTTTCTTTACATTATTGTTTTCATTACTATTTCCCAACAGCCTATTATTTGCCGATTCCCCGAATCATAACAGTCTTTTAGAAAGCCTTTTAAAATGCCCAAAAAATATTGCTTTCGTTAGCTGGCAAAAAGAACCTTTCTTTTCTACCGGTGACGCTAGCTTCGATACCTACCCTCAAAACATTATTAAATCTGGTAATGGTCTTTACGCCTTTATTAATGGTAGCGGTAAACTGTATAAAATTTCCAATGCCCAAAATGGACTAGATTTTAATAGAATTGATTCTACCGCTCATTTTGGTTATAATATTGGTTCTTTCGGATTCAGCTACAACAATCGTTTATACAATCTTGGTGGTTATGGATTTTGGAGAATGAACGGCCAGCTTAGGGTTTTTAATGAAAAGGAAAGCGAATGGGATATTGTTAAACTAAATAAAGAAATTCCTCTTATTACCGGAATTACCGAAGGAGCTATCTGGTATGATTTTGCTGGAAAAAAAATTTATACTGCTTACTACCTCACAAAAGACGAAGCCATTAAAACCAAAGCACTAGAAGATACTAAATTTATTTACGAAGTAATGGTGCTCGATTTACAGAAAAACGAGTGGACTAAATTAGGAGATCTTAGCCCCTACCTTAAAGCTAAGTTACAGATCTTAAAACCCATTACTATGAGCCCTTGGGGTGAAATTGTTACCATTGGCGACAAAATTTCACTGCTTGATTTCAAGAATAATAAGATTCTTGCTTTAGATGTTCAAAAAGATTTCTATCAAACACTTTCTCGTTCATTCTGGGGTAATTCCTTCTATTTTGCCGACTCAACCCTTTATATCGGAAATAAAGATAGGGTGGACTCTATTGCAATGCATTACTCAGATTTTATTTATAGTAATGAGCTTTTATATCAAGAACAAAATATACTCGCATCCATCAAAAGCCAAAATGGTTTCCTTATTTATGTTCTCCCAATATTGGCATTAGGTATCTCCGCTTTTGCATGGTACAAGTTCCGTTCCCCAAATACCAGTATAACTACCAATACTGTTACGCTAAAAGAAACCAGTGAACCGAAAAACGTTTTTGATGAAATGGAGATTCAGCTTTTACAGTTGCTTATTCAGAATACCGCTGCCGGAACACCTACTTCTACCGAGGAACAAAATAAAATTTTGGGTCTTACCAAAAAAAGCACTGAAATACAGAAAAAACAAAGAAGCGATATTATTATTAGCATCAATAGTAAATATGCTTTCGTAACCAAAATAGATTCCCTTATCATTCAGAGAAAAAGAACTGATTTTGATGGACGTGCATATGAATACTTTATTGAATATGCTCGGTTAGATGAGATTTCCGATTTTTTAAAAACAAAACACAAATAAGAAAAGTAGCGTATCCAGTCTGCTGTCAATCGTTCCACCTCACTCATCTGCCCTTCCCATATTAATGAAACTTGCCTATATTTGTTATGTTTTTAGCTAAAAACATAACAAATGGAAGCGAAAAAAAATACAAGCGGTCTAATCCTACATTCTTTGGTGGATACAGAAGAGGGTGACCTTTTGTTTCCGGGCGATTTTTTAAACTCTGGTACACCTGAAGCCGTTAACATGGCATTTTCTAGGTTAGCTATTGAAAAAAAATTGATTCGGCTTGGGAAAGGCATTTACCTGTATCCCAAAATTGACCCATTATTGGGCTTACTCTACCCCTCGTTAGAGGAAATTGCTCATAAAATCGCCTCTAAGGAAAAAGTTCTTATAAGACCTACTGGTGCTTATGCCCTAAATAGATTAGGATTCTCAACGCAGGTTCCTACAAAAGTAGTATTCCTTACAAACGGTAGCCCTAGAAAAATAAAAGTAGGAAAGGGCTCCATTACTTTTAAAAGAACAACTCCCAAAAAAATGGCAGCAAAAGGAGAACTAACTTTTCTTGCTATACAAGCTTTAATTGAATTGGGTGAAACTAATGTTCAATCAAAAGAGTTAGATAGATTAGCAATCATACTGAAAAGCGAAGAAATCTCAACAATCAGAGAAGATGCAAAATATGCACCCAACTGGATTACTAGACATTTATATTATATAGCGGATAAAATAGAGAAAAATGATACAGTTCATACAGCTATCTGAAGATACAAAAAAAAATATCATCAGTCAGGCTAGTACAAGAACAGGCATGAGCGTAAAAACTATTGAAAAAGACTGGTGGGTTACATTGGTATTGAAAGCCTTGTTCAGTATGCCACAATCTGAACATTTTATTTTCAAAGGTGGCACTTCGCTTAGCAAAGCTTGGAAATTAATACAACGATTTTCAGAGGATATTGATATTGCGCTTTCGCCAAATGCATTTGGTTATGAATACATAAAAAACCCATCCCATAGTTTTGTAAAAGCATTGAAAAAAAAAGGATGCAAATACACAAGTACCACTATTAAAACTGGTCTTGAACAAAGGCTAATTGAATTGGGTATTCCAGTTAATTTAATTCGTATTGAGGCAGAGCCGATAAATGATGGAATTCCAGATAAGGACCCTCAAACACTTTATCTAAAGTATCCATCGTTATATGAACCGAATGAATACATAGATGAAAGCGTTAAGATCGAATTTAGTGTTCGTTCTTACAGGGATCCCTTTTCTAAAGCAAATATTCAATCAATCCTCTCAGAAGCATTTCCCAATCCTACGTATAATGAAATATCTTTTACAATATTGGCAGTAGATCCCGAGAAAACTTTTTTGGAAAAAATTTTTTTACTCCACGAAAAGTTTGCGCTGGTTAAATATGAAAAAATGATTGGCGAAAGGCAGTCCAGACATTTATCTGATTTGGTTAAAATGATGGAAGCTGGCATAGATAAAATCGTTATAAATAATCAGGAGTTTTATCTACTACTATTGGAACACCGAAAACACTATACGAGATTAAAAGGAATTGATTATACAAAAATGCAAATGGCTGATATTTCATTTGTTCCTCCGCCAGAAATTATTGAGATCTTAAGAAAAGATTACTTGATAATGCAATCAGAAATGATCTATGAAGATAACTCGCCAAATTTCGAAACGCTTATAAATAGATTGAGCATATTGAATGGCTTATTCAACAATAGATATTCAGAAAATAATTGGAGGAAATTGGTGTAGCAGTTGAAAATGAGAGTTTGCAATTCATCAACCTATTCAGTTCAGTAATTTATACGAATTAGTTCACCGTCTACCACCTACCTCACACCGTCTACCGATAAGTACTGCTGCAATGCTTTTACATAGGCATCAAAAGCAGCTATGCCTATAGGTGTGATTTTGCAAGTGGTTTGAGGATAATTGTCTTTAAACTGTTTCCTGTTTTCCTTGGTTTTTGAGATTTCGGTAAAAAATCGGCTGTAATTCATACTGGGCTTGAGTTGTTTTTTTATTTTGGGTGACCCAGCCCTATTTTTGGGGTATGTTTGTCAGAAAGAAGCATAATAAGAGTGGTGTTATTAGTGTTCAGAT
>JAAFJB010000127.1 GCA_013297995.1 Chitinophagales bacterium
TTTTCCTTTTCAGCTTTGGCCAATGCCATCGGACTTATGCTTTGCTGAACCTCAAACGCCTCCATTACTTGTAATTGATCCAATACACGAAGCACCTGAATAAGGGTTGCCAGCGTAACAGTTTCACCTCTTTCGAGCAAACTGAGGGTAGAACGGCTGATGCCGGCAGCTTCTGCCACCATATCCTGAGTTTTGTTCTGCTCCATCCTTTGGTGTTTTATAAATGCACCTATTTGTTGGGACAAAGCACTATCACTCATAGATAGCCAATTTCTGTATGATATATCAGTCAAAATGTATTTATTTTGATATTAATGAATGATTTTTCATGCAAAAATAAACTATTTTAAGTGACTAAAAAATTCTCATTTTTGTTTTGTACAGCCAGTATTCAGCCATCGGCTTACTGATTGCAGCAAAAGGTATTATCCGCTTCAACGAAAAAGATCGGCAGGAAATAAAAACCGAATATCTAGTTATAGGTACACTATTGAGTATTGGGCTAGCAATAATCACAGGGTTGGTAGTTAAGATGTAAATATTTCAGCGTTATAACAGAATTGAGCTAACTATTTTATAGATAATTTGGAAACTGTTTGTGTTAATTGGATATTTTTCAATATAAGGCACCATATAGGAAAGCCTTTAATTTTTTTAGCAAATTTTATTAAAGCTTAGAACTTGCATTTGTAATATATTAGCTTTCAAATCAGCAAGTGCGGCTTCAACAGTGTAAGTTTCTATAGTTGAATAATATTTTTCTTCAACTATAGAATGATCAGAAAAACATGTATTTTTTGAGACGATCTCATTCAAAACAATTGAATCTTTAATTTCGCATGAGCCAGGGTTGAAAACTTTAAAGGATTCATTAGAATATTGAAATATAACTGTACAATGAAATGAATTTGGATTTCTAAAACAAACTGCAACGGGATTCTTATTATCTAGGTGCGATAGTATATGCCTTTTCCAATTACTAAACTGAACCGAAATATCATTTGGATTTTCTTCCAATGGGAATCCTATGCATTCAGTAATGAAACCAGGTATATTTGAAAGTGTTGGACTTTCAAAATTCATTTGGTCACAATATAACTCTTCTTGGGTTATGGTGATATTAGGATCATGACACTGTAAAATAAAAACTACAGAAGCTGGTATACATAAAGTGTGTGGGCATTTTTGTATGATTTTACGTGGAATGTCGCTGCAAAGAATTCCAATAAATTTATTTGTATTCATTTTTTATTATTGAGTATGTAAATTTAAAAAATCGGTATGTGTTTAAATGTAAAGGGATTAATACTATTTATTTGAATTGGATACAAATAAATTAAGCTTTTGATAATTATTAAAAAAAACTCCCAGCACAATCGCACTCTTGACTATCAGGAATATCAATACCATTATCGGTATTATAACAACAGGAATTTGATTTCAACACCTTACGGTTAGAATCAACTTGAAAAACCTTGTTACCAATTACTTTATAATGGTATTTATAATTGCCAAATTCTTTAAAAGTAACCGTTAGATAAGTCTGGAACTTTCCACAGTGAATTTCCTCTCTTGTTTCTTCTTTTGTAGCAGAATTTACTTGATAATACCCAATATATACATTTCCGTTCTTTTTAATTGTCATATAAAATTGTGGAGTATTTCTTCCATTTGAACCGACATCAGTAATGAAGAACTTTGTGCCAATAAATGGAGGAACTACTTTAGATTCTGAATTTAGACTACTATTACTAATAATTTTATTTTTAGTAACTTGAGAATTCAATGTTGTGGATAAAAGTAGTGACAATGTAAAAATTGTATTTTTCATATTTATTATTTTAAAATTTTAAATAAATTGGTAAAATTGGTTCAGACGACTTAAAAAAACCATAAAGGAAAATAAACAAAAAGAATATAGCAATATGGCAAATCAAAGGAAATCTAGTGAAATTTAAGATGAATTTTGTGTGAGTTTTTTTTGATACACTAAGGAGAAAATATGCGAAGAAAACCATTCCAAGTACATACTTATACTTTTTGACAAAAAGAACAATTACAGCTAAATTAAAATCATAAATTATCTGATAAATCATATCTATTGCCAGTGAAAAGTTTTCTGCTTTAAAGAAAATCCAACAAAAACAAACAAAATGAAATGTAAATACCACCTTAAGAATATGTATTAGCCAGTAGTTTCTAACAATTGTATTATTTTTTTCCATGATAACTAGAAAGGCTTTATGAACAACTAATCCAATACCATGCAGACTGCCCCATATGATAAAATTCCAACTTGCCCCATGCCAAAACCCTCCCAACACCATAGTTGCTAAAAGATTAAATCCTGTAGGTATCAGTTTTTTATCTTTCTTAATAAGTGAAGGAAGCAGGAAAAATAAGAGTAAAATTACCAATAACATAATAGCCATTTTATAAGTAAGATGTAATAACTGAGTGCTCGTGATAAAAACAAATACAAAAAAGACAACTCCAAAAATATAGGTAAAAAATGTCCCTTTTTTATTGCCACCCATTGGTATGTACAAGTAATTCTTGAGCCAACTCGAAAGTGATATATGCCATCTTTTCCAAAATTCAGAAATATTTTCACTTTGATATGGTGATAAAAAATTATCCGGTATATGAAAGCCAAGCCACCTTGCGATACCAATTGCCATATCGCTGTACCCACTAAAATCGAAGTATATTACAAGTGCATATCCATATACGGCAAATAAGTTTTCAAGTCCAGTATATCTTGTAGGGTCATCAAATATAATATCTACATAGTTTAATGTAAGAAAATCAGAAATGATTAATTTTTTAAAAAGCCCAGAGATAATAAGATAATATCCGTAAGCAAAATCAGACTTCGAAAATATAATTTTTCTGTTGATTTGAGGTAGAAAATCTTGAGCTCTTACGATAGGCCCCATTACCAATTTAGGAAAAAAGGAGAGAAAAAGTAAATAATCAGAAAATTTTCTTGCTGGCTTTAAATGACCTCGATATATATCAATTGTGTAACTTAAATTTTCGAACGTATAAAATGATATCCCAACAGGTAAAAGAATGTTAAGTAGTTGAAAATTACTACTAGTAAGTTCATTTGTGAGTTGAATAAAAAAATTAGTATACTTAAAAAATACTAACATCCCCAGATTAAATGCTATACTAGAAAGTAGTAATATAAACTTTCCTGTTACATTTCTAATTTGAAAAATAGCTCTTGATATCCAAAAGTCAATAATGGCAGAAGCAATAACTAAAAGCACAAAACTACCACTAGCTTTATAAAAGAAATAAAGTGAAAAAAAACAAAAAATATATTTACGTGTTACAATTTTATCTCTAAATAAATAGTATATAATTATAAATAAGGTAAAGAAAAATACAAAGAATCCATTATTGAATAATAATGGATTCTTCTGATCGTATATAAATTCATTTAAAAAAGCTTGTATATTAAATGAAGGCATAATTATTTATTGTTGTCTAGAGCTTAAAAATGGATGTTTATTAAAATCTTTTATGAAAGCATTAAAAAAGTTTTCAGCTAAAATTTTTGCCCCACTAGGATTAGGGTGAATATGATCCTTGTTAGCGAGTTTCGGAGTCGAGTTTACCCATGATACCATTGAATTTTCACCCCCCATTGTAGCAAACTGATTATAAAAAGCCACTCCATTTTCATAAGCTATTCCAGCTTGAACTTTAACTAAGGAATCAATTCCAACTGCTGACTTATATGTACCATCATACCGGAATGCTCTATCAGCTGTACTTACAATTAATATATCAGCTTTTCCAAAGCTATTTTTCAACTTTTGAATTACAGGCTTTAATAACTTTGCATACCAATTAAAGTTTTTTCCATCCGGTTTGAAAAGTACATTTACTCCATATTGCAGTATAATAAGATCGTAGCTATTTTTTAAAACAAGCATTTTTATTAATGCTGTATCAATCATGTTTAACTCTACACCAGAAATACCTCTATAAGAAAAATTATCTACAAATACTCCTGATTGAGACTCGAAACTAATTCCATAAATAGGCAACTTGTTATCTATAGTAGATATTTTAATGCCTCCTGATCGTTGATTATTGAGTAATATTTTTCCAAATACTTCTTTGGCTGGTATATTGATATTTTCGGTATTTACTTTCACTTTGCTAGGGAAATTTGCATATCCATAAAATAAATTTTTTTGGATATTTATCTGCGTATCTGTTATAGTATGATCAACAATTTCCACCCACTCATTTTGACCTTTGAAAAGATATCCAGAAATAAATAAATTTTTTGAGGTTAAGCTAGATTGAAAATTTTCTACTTGCCATCCATTAGATATTTTAACAATAGCTGTGCTTCTGAATTTATCGCTAGGACACATGATTGGTACAAAACCAACTCCTTGTCCACCAAATTTATCTTGAAGTAACTTTCGAAAAGTTTGTGTAATTAGATCTCCTTCAATCATACTATCACCAAAAAAAGCTATCCTAATCTTTGTTGACTTGTTATTTTTTAAATCATCCAGCTTCTTCACAATATTCTCTAATACTACTTTACTTGTATCAGTATTAAAATTTGTAATTAAATTTGGTCTGAGATATAAACTAATATCTTTAGAACTGACTCCTTTTATTTTCACAGGAATCAACCCTTGATCATTTTGATTATGTTCAAAATTTATAGAACGAGTATCATTTTGAATAATATCCTTTAGCAAATTGATACGGGCAATTGCAGGAAAATTAACTTCTGAAAAAATACAGATCAGTGAAAAAATAAAGTATAATAGAAAGCTACCTACTACAAATATAATTATATCATTTGACCGTTTCATTAAGATATTTCTTGCTTTATAATTTATTCTTTATTATCTGTGAAATCACCCGCTCTTTCCAAAGAGTAGGAAATTCAGAATATTTACTTTTACTTATTGCGTCTACCCATAAAAAATAATTTGTATTCCCCTTGAGTTTTGGGTAGAACTTTCTACGAGTTATAAGCTTACAGAAAGATATATACGAAGAAGTGGAATTTAAATACTGCTTGTATCTAGATCTGATATTTTTAAATTTTTTTAGGCTATTCTTTCCTGATATCCCAAAATGATTATTGAGCAGCTTACAGTTTTTACTCGTTCCGGAAGATGACTCCACAATAGCCACACCTAAAATTACCGAGGACGGAATTTCATAAATCGCTCCAAGTGAATCAGCAATTTTTTGATATTTAGCTATATATGATTTTGTTTGAGAAAACAAATCAATGTGTAAGCAGCATAAAATAAAAAATAAAAAAAGAGTAAAATAATTCATCGCTTAAAACACTAAAAAATAGTAATTTAGTTTCTTTAATAAAATTAACCTGTGATGAAATCAAATAAATAAGTCATTAAAATTTCTGTAGACTATCTAACGAATTGACAACTGCTCTGCTTCAAACTTATTCAGTGCTCTATTATATAATCTCAACTCATCAATTTTACCATTCCAAGTATCAAAGGCAGAAGCGGCTTTTGCTCCAATTGTAAATGGTGTTCCATAGTTTAGTTGTTCGGTTGTTGTTAGTAAAGCATTTGTTTTTAGAACCCCATTTTTATAAAGCGTCATATTTCTATTAGAGTAAACGAATGTTATATTAGTCCATGTATTAGCTTTCAAAGTATCATATAAATATGGCCCACTTCCATAATTATAAGCATATATTCCAT
>JAAFJB010000129.1 GCA_013297995.1 Chitinophagales bacterium
TGTAACCAATAAACCCCATAATTGCCAAAGGAGCAAATGCTAAATAGATAATGGCGGAATTAAGGGCTTGGGCTGGACCCTCACCCAGTTGTGAAGCTGTTTTGGTACAAATAGAGCACTGGGCAATAATTGCATTGTTTATTAGTAATAGAAATACTAAGAATTTAATTGCGCGAAGTATTTTCATAAACTGTACGATTTATCTACAAAGATATAACCCCAAGCTAGATAAATTAGTATCTGCAGTTAAAACAATTGCTAGCAATAAAAATTAATTGTAGCCATAAAAGAAGATAGAGAACCAGTTTCTAGCGCTTAGAAACCGATTCTCTGCAATCTTATTAAGATGCTTTCTCTTCAGTTTTCTTTGCAGCTTTTTTAGCTTTTACTAGGTTGGCTGGTCTTGACTTGCCAAATGAACCTTGAAATCTTTTGCCTTTTGCTGTTTTTTTGTCGCCTCTGCCCATAATAATTTTTTGAATAAACGTTTAATAATGTACAAAAATAGAAAAACCCCGCGAATGCGGGGTTCAATTCTTTTTATGCAAGAATTAGAGCTTTCCGCTTAATTCTTTACCTGCTTTAAAGCGGGCTACTTTTTTTGCTTTGATTTTGATGGTTTCACCAGTTTGTGGGTTACGACCAGTTCTTGCAGCGCGCTTAGATACTGAGAAAGTACCGAAACCAACCAAGGTAACTTTATCGCCTTTTTTCAAAGTTTTTGTAACGGCATCAATAAAAGCATCTAAAGTTGCATTTGCTTGTACTTTGGTGATACCCGCATCTTCGGCCAGGTGCGCAATTAATTCAGCTTTGTTCATAGATTTATATTTATTTTTTTTGATAAGAGAACAAATGTATTTGCTTTTGCTTACCAACAAAATATTTTTATGAATTATTTTAGTGGTGAGTTTTGGCCCAAAACCCTTACAAATAAAGGCTTGGCGATGTTTTGGTTCAAAAATATATGATAAAAAAAGTATACGCGAATGGCTGAAACCCTTATCTGTATTGGTTTTGAGATAAAATTGGCTGCAATGCAATGCCTGCAAGGGTTTCAGAGCAATATAAGGAAGATTTTTAAATAACAAACTTGTTTTGATAAACTATCCACACTCAATTCACAACCTGCATTAGGGTTCTAAATGCCATGATTTTATCGCCCCATTTTGCTATGGTTTCATTCCTAAGTTGCGCTGAAAAAGCTGAAATATATCGCTCATAATCTGCATGCGTATTGGCTTTGTATTGAACTGCATAAGTGGGGCCATCGGCTTCATCTATCTCCATAATACTAACCAATGTAAACGCTTCAAAGCATCCTGTTTCCATAACCGCTGGTATATGTTCTAGTTTCATCCAATGCAACCAGTCTGTATGTATGGCGCTTGATACTTTGGTGGTAACGTTGTATATATACATTAGTTATTGATATAATCTATTCTCCAGCCCTTATTTTGAATTCTAACAGATGGAAAGCGTTGACTCCACCAAGAATAAGCACCAACAGCTTCTGGGTGTAAATACCTAAAACTATCAATCCAGCCACTAGCCAAAAATTGGGTCATCCACTCTCGTTCTTCGGGTAAGAATCCCGATGATTTTTTATTTCCTTTAGGATCATGAATATCAATAGCTTCATGGGCAATATTATAATCGCCTACTACAATTAGTTTTGGTCGCTCTGTTCTTAATTCATTCAGGTAAGCGTTAAATTCATTCAACCATTGGTACTTATAGGTTTGCCGCTCGTCTCCACTAGTGCCGGAAGGGTAGTAAGCATTCACGAGAGTAATGTCTCCAAAATCGGCACGAATAACCCTTCCCTCAAAGTCGCTTTGTTCAATATTATTTCCATAAAAAACTTTTTCTGGTTTTATTTTAGTAAGCATTCCTACGCCACTATACCCTTTCTTTTGAGCGGAAAACCAATAGCAATGATAGCCAGCTTTTTCAAAGAGAGCCTGATCAATATCTGCTAAATGGGCTTTGGTTTCTTGAATGCAAATAATATCGGCAGGGTTAGAATCTAGCCATTCTGCAAACCCTTTTTTTACAGCAGCACGAATACCGTTTAAGTTGTAGGAGATGATGCGCATGATGTAAATTTACAATAGAATCTAATGTGAAACAAGCGCTGGCATTAACCTATAATAGTAATTATGGAATTTTTTAACGATTGTTATGCATATTAAATTCCTACATCAACGGAGGAATTGATTAATTTGTTTAAAATTTAATTTTTTTAGTCAGTTATGAATAAAGAGAGAATTATCCCAGCACAACAACCAGTTTTTTTAGATGGCCCCAAGCCGCGTATTAATGAATTATTATTTGCTTGGGAAGTTTTTACGCAATTCATAAAGTCTTTTCGTTTTCTTCATTTTGTAGGGCCTTGCATTACGGTATTTGGTAGTGCTCGTTTTAAAGAAGATCATCCCTATTATCAAGCCGCAGTAGAAGTAGGTAAGCGAATTGCTGCATTGGGGTTTACTACCATGACGGGCGGTGGACCTGGTATTATGGAAGCAGCTAATAGAGGGGCATTTGAAAACGGTGGTGAGTCAGTAGGTGTAAATATCAAACTCCCTTTTGAACAGCATGTAAACCCTTATGTACACAAAAGTTTTACACTAAAATATTTTTTTGTTCGTAAAGTAATGCTGGTAAAATACTCTTATGCTTTTATTATTTTACCGGGTGGATTTGGTACCATGGATGAATATTTTGAAGCGCTTACTTTGGTGCAAACAAAAACCATCAATAATTTCCCGATTGTATTAGTAGGCAAAAAATATTTTCAACCATTAATGGAATATTGCGCATATATGGTAGAGCAGGGAACCATTTCAGCAGCAGATCTGAACTTGATTTTACTCACTGATGATCTGGATGAAGCTATGAATCATATAAGTGCTTATGTAAAAAATAATTACCAAGTTAAACCCCGTAAAAAATTATGGTGGTTTTTTGAGAAACGCTAAAATTATTGGTATGTACTATAAATAACTCAACCACCATTTTTCTTTATGGGTTTGTTTATAGTTATCGAATTTTTTACACAATGGATATAGCAAACCAATAATTAAAATCCAAATTGCATAAACCGTTATCAAATTAAAACCATAACCTTTCAATGCCTCAATTCTTGTTATAAAGTTTGGCATTGAAACCATAATTTCCCAACCAAATCCTGTAAATTCTGCAACAAAAACTGCTATAAAATGGATTAAATAAATGTGAATAATGTAGTAGAAAAAAGGAACTCGACCAAACACACAAAAGAAATCGACTACTTTGCCTTTTAGTTTTTCTGCATTGGCTAAAAAGAGAAAGGTTCCGCCTAAAGTGATTAATAAATATAATAATGATGGCGGATATTTGTTAATATCAAAAATTGACATTAACGTTTTAGATGTATTTCCATAATTAGTCCATTTTACAGGATTGCCATAGGTATTGAGCGCAATAAGTATTAAAAAAAATGCAAAGCTGCCCATTCCAAAACCATTCAATATTTGCTTTCTTTTTTTAACATCAAAAGTAATTTCGTAAATGGAACCAAAGCAATATCCCAAAGACATTACGGCAATCCAAGGCAATAATGAATAACCGAAAACAACTGCGTGACCTTCAATAAATTCAAATTTTTTTGGTTCGTGAAGCATTGACCACAAGTAACTGCCATCAAAATGACTGTTATCTAACAAATTGTGTGCAAAGATAATTACGATGCTAAATAACAAAATCACTTTTTTGGGAAGATAAATTAATCCTGCTAAAACAATCATACTTATACCTAATTGCCAAATAGTTGCCAAATTAATATGGGTGAAATTCAAATCGAATTTCCATCCAAAATTGATAATTATTATTTCTACGAATACCAACCAAAGTCCACGTTTGAGCAAGAAAGTTGATAGCTTATTAATCGGTTTTCGTTTCCCAATCAGAAATACAGAAAGCCCCGCCAAAAAGCTAAATGCAGGAGCACAAAAATGCGTTATAAATCTTGTAAAAAATATGGGTAAGGTGGTTTGAGTGGGGTCTGATGGGTCAAACATAAATGCTGAATAATGGAAATAGTCCCGCACATGGTCAAGTGCCATTATTACCATCACCAGTCCTTTTAATAGGTCAATGGATTGTATTCTATTTTTTGTGATTGTTGTCATTGTTTGATTTTATTAGAATTTTATTTCATCGTAGTTTATATCTATACAAGCAACTGCCAACTTTCTCAGAAGGAAGTTTTCCATTTCCGTATTTAAAAACCCCATTAAAGGAGAGCTCTTTTTCCTTATCTGTATCACCATCTTTCAACCCCAAGGGCGGGTCTGTAAAATAAATAACTCCCTTTGAGTTTATGGCAGCATCATTGGGACTGTTAAATTTTTTTCCTTCATAATTTGTTACAAAGTCGGTTATTGTTTTATTCCATTTTGGATTCACTATTTTACCAATCTGCCGTTTTGTTTCATGGCTAATATTTACATTCCCCTGCATTAAAAGCAAATCACCATTCGTATCAAGCAACAATCCATTTGCGTATCCAGAAGGCTCAAGCCAAAGCGACAGTCCTTTCTTTTTATTCCAGAAATAAATATTATTTTTTTCATTTTGAAAAAATTAAGAAAGGTTTTCGTCTCAAAAATTATTTTCATTCATTTTTCCCATACAATACAGAAAGTGTTCTACTTAAATATGCTGGAACTACCGACAAATGTGTTTCATTTTCAAATAAATGCCATTTAAGTGATACATTTTTATAAGCTTTATCTTCTAGCATCGTGCTAAACTTTACCATTGTTGGCACCATTGTTACGCCTTCTTTTTTACCCACAGATATAAAAACCTTAACGGGTGAAATATCCCAAGTTTTGTTTTTGTTAAAAAATGTATCTGCTTTATTAAGTAGTTCATTATTATTCCACCAAAGCGAAGGGCTGCTTATGCCATACCTATTAAAAACACCTTTTGAATTTATTAGGCAATAGGTTGTAAATAAACCACCTAATGAATGCCCTGTTATGCCTCTGTCATTTGTAGTTTTGTAGTGTGCGTCTATATAAGGGATTATTTCTGTTGTAATGCAATTTAAGAAATTTTCAGCTCCGCCAGACTTGATTGTACCTTTAGGCAATCCCATTAGTTTTTCGTTTTTACGGTCACTTAAAGTATCCATTGAAGTTGTATAGTCACACCTCCTGTTTACGGTCCAAGTAGCATCGTCAAGTCCACTCCCTATACCAACAATAATTACTTTTTCCAATTCGTTACCCCAATCCATACCTTCTCTTGTAGATTTGAATAATGGAAAGAAATACCTTCCATCCAGCACATATAACACAGGATATTTTACTGTATCCTTTGTTGAATACCTACTTGGAAATGAAATATACAACTGGTAGTCCCTTCCTGTTATTGTTGAAGTAAGGGTAGTATCAGCTTCCAGTGTTCTTTTCTTAGGCTCTAATTTTTGACCAATTACAAATGAACTGCTAAAAAGAAGCCATGTAAGAAAAG
>JAAFJB010000128.1 GCA_013297995.1 Chitinophagales bacterium
ACAATAGCTTTAATTTACCAAGTTCTACAACCGTAAACGTTGAAGGCAGTAATCAAGTAAGTAAGGTTAAATATACTTATCAGTAATTTTTCTAATTGGCTTATATGAGGTACGCACCAAGATATATAAGCTATGCAGTAGAAATTATTAGTAAGTATTCAGGCGATCAGCCATTTGCTCTTTTTCTGAAAAGTTTTTTTGCGGCTAATAAAAAATTCGGATCAAAAGACCGAAAATATATTGCCCAGCTTTGTTACCATTATTACAGATTGGGTGCTACTGCAAAATTATTGCCGCATGAAGAAGCAATAAAAACAGCTTTGTTTTTATGTAATGATGTAGTGGGGGAATGGATTGAATTGTTTGAAGCGGATTGGTTGCACAAATGGAGCAATCAATTAAGTGATAGAATACAATTCATGGAAGAAGTATTTCCAGTATTCAAAACCGTAAATATTTTTCCTTTTCACCAGCAACTTAGTGAATCAGTAGATCCGTATTTATTTTCAATAGCGCATTTAATTCAACCTGATTTATTTATAAGAACAAGACCGGGGAAAGAAAAAAAAGTGATCGGTGCATTAACCAATGCTGCTATCCTGTTTCAACAAATTACGAATACTGCTATTGCTTTGCCCAATGGTACCAAGCTAGAAAATATATTGAATATAGATGAAGATATGGTGGTGCAAGATTATAGCTCTCAACGGGTGGGGGAGGTGCTAAAGACGGTAGACCGTAGGCGGTTGACGCGTGATGCACCATTTTCTCTTTGGGATTGCTGTGCGGCTAGTGGTGGAAAATCTATTTTAGCAAAAGATATACTGGGTGCTATTGATATAACGGTTTCAGATATACGCGCTTCTATACTGCACAATTTGGAGCAAAGATTTAAGAGAGCGGGAATTAACCATTATAATAAGTTTATTGCAGATTTATCGTTGAACGTCAATCGTCATTCGTCAATCGTCATTCGTCAATCGTCGAGCGTTAATCGTCATTCGTCGAGCGTTAATCGTAAAACGGCCACCTATGATTTGGTGCTTTGCGATGCGCCTTGTACGGGCAGCGGCACTTGGGGAAGAACGCCAGAGCAGTTGTGTTTTTTTGAAGAAAAACAGATTCATTTATTCCAGCAATTGCAGCAAAAAATAGTCCGCAATATAATTCCTGCAATAAAGGATGGCGGATATTTTTTGTATATAACCTGCTCCGTTTTTGAAGCCGAAAATGAAGCAATGGTCGCCTTTATTCAAGCTAATTCAAAGCTTATATTAATAGAGCAGCAGTTGATAAAGGGATATGCAGAAAAAGCGGATACCATGTTTGTAGCATTGTTTCAGCTATTGGCCTAGAATGAGTTCACCTCGTTGAATAATGCCACCACCTATTACATCATTGTCTTCGTAGAAAACAGCGCTTTGTCCCGGCGCAATACTTTTTACATTTTCGTAAAACCTTGCGCGGATGCGGCCATCGGGTTCGTTGTATAAATTGCTGAGAGCACCTTTATCCTTATACCGAATGCGCGTAATGGCTTCCATGCCATCGCTAACCCCATTGTATTTCATCCAATTGAGTTTGCCCACCATCATATCATTCTGTTCCAAGTCAGATTCCTCACCCAACACAACGGTATTGCTATCGGGGTTAATGGCGGTTACATAAATAGGCCTGCCCATGGCAATCTCTAGGCCTTTTCTTTGACCGATGGTATAGAAAGGATAGCCTTTGTGTTCCCCTAATTTTTTACCAGATTTATCTACAAACCAGCCGCCTTCCACTCGTTCTTCCAAGCCATCAACTCGTCGCTTTAAAAAACCACGGTAGTCGTTGTCGGGCACAAAACAAATTTCGTAGCTCTCACTTTTTTTTGCCAGTTCGGGATAGCCCATGTCCATCGCCATTTGGCGGATGGCGGTTTTATGGTAACCACCTAAGGGCATCATGGTTCTGCTGAGTAATTCCTGATCTAAACCCCAAAGCACATAACTCTGGTCTTTGGTTTCGTCGAGGCCTTTGCTAATAACGAAGCGGTTATTGGTATGCTGGCGAATTTCGGCGTAGTGGCCGGTGGCAATAAAGGCACAATCCAGTGCATTGGCACGTTTTAAGAGAGCTTTCCATTTAATATGGGTATTGCACATCACGCAGGGATTGGGGGTTCTACCAGCGAGGTATTCGTCAACAAAATTTTCAATTACAAAGTCGCCAAATTCTTCTCTAATATCCAAGATAAAATGCGGGAAACCGTGGTGTACAGCGGCTTGGCGGGCATCGTTAAAGGAATCAATATTACAGCAACCTGTTTCTTTGGAGCTGCTGCCACTGCTGGCATAATCCCAGGTTTTCATGGTAATGCCAATTACTTCATACCCTTGGTGATGCAGCATAAGGGCGGTAACGGTACTGTCAATACCACCACTCATAGCCACCAGCACTTTGCCATTCCTACTCATCTTACTAAACTTTCAGCAAAAGTAGAACAACTGTAGAAATACAGGGGAAAAACATAAATGGGGTGGGGTTGGAGATAAAGTGATGAGGATGGGGGGGAATTCTACGAATATTTAATAACAATGAAATGAGTTGGTTACAACGTGTATCCAACTGGAAAATAAAATGGTAGGATGGAAAAACAAGATGCCATAAAAGTATTTGAAAATAAGAAGATAAGAACCCTTTGGGATGAAAAACAAGCGAAGTGGTATTTTTCTGTTATTGATGTAATTGAAATTTTGACTGGCAGTACTCGACCAAGAAAATATTGGGATGCCTTAAAAACTAAGCTGAAAGTAGAAGGAAGTGAGTTGTCCCAAAATATGGGACAACTGAAAATGCAGTCGGAAGATGGAAAATATTATAATACCGATACAAAAGCCTCGAGCGGCTTTAGTACCAATGAATACAAAGCATTTAATTACCAATTGATTGGCTAAAGTTTAATATCTACTAATGTCCTTAGATCAGTACCAAGAGCGCATGCAATAACATATAAGGTTGAGATGGTTGGATTTTCCCCTCTTTCAATCCTTCCAATTTGAGATAAGGGTATCTCAGCTTCATTTGCAAGTTCTTCTTGCACAATACCTCGCTTATTGCGGAGTTCCCTTATACGGTTTCTGGTTGCAGCTACCAACTCCTTGTTTTTAATATTTATCACCTGTTCAAAAGTTGGTCAAAGAAGGATGATAAATAGACGTGTATATACGTTATTTTTGATTTACGCTGGTTTCTGTCTTAAAATCTGCAGGATTGGTGGTCTTAAATGGAGTTAGCAACCTATACTAATTTAATAAAGCATCTACCTTTTGAGGAACAGTCGTTCGAAACGAAAAGGGGAACTTGGAACCGTGAGGACTACAAGGGATATGAAATATTTGACCAGTATATACAAGATACTTTTAAAGGATGTACAAATGTTTCCATTTCTAGATCAGATTTGTTCCATGCAGCAAAGGGCAATTTTTCGAATGCAGTATTTTCTATAATACTATGGGGCTATCCTAGAAATATGCGTGGAAATTCCTTTCAGGGGGTGCTTGAAAACACTAATGGGCTGGAACAGATGATTCAACTAATGCAAAATCTAACAGTTCAAGAGTTTGAAAACATTAATAAGTCATTAAAAGGAACTGGAATTGGATTAAGTACTCTTACCAAAATATTGTACTTCTTCGCCATTACCTTAAATGGTTATAGATGTCTAATTCTGGATAGGAGGATTATAAATGTGTTACAAAGTGGAAAGTTTAGTGAATTGGTTTCTCTACAGCCAATAAATGAATTCAATAAAGACAAGTATTATCTTAATTATTTGAAAATAATGGCGGAGATCGCTAAAGCTAATGGATATGCTGTTGATCAACTAGAACTTTTTATTTTTATGTTCGGAAACAGCCTAAAACCAGTTGATTCTCTCAAAATAGCTGGTGGAATTCATAAAATAAATATGGGAACTTCCCACTCAATAAAAACACAAACAAAATGAAAAATAGTCTAATTATTACTTTGCTACTATGCTTGCTAACTGGAATAAGTTATGCTCAAGTTATCAAAATTAAAGAAGGTATAAATGTATTAGGTATGAACGTGAGTAATGCAAAGAGTTGGATAAAATCTAAAGGATACATTGTGGAACCTTCAGGTGTTTCAGACGAGTTGAATTTTAGAAAGTTGACGTCCCTTGGAGATCAAGCATTGTCTATCGCCTTTAAAGATAATAAAGTGAGTTCCATAAGTTGGCAAGAGCATATAATGTATGCTAGCCTGATAATGGGAGACGTACAACTTGCTGGATTTGAAATGGGAGAAGTTAAAAGCACAAAGTTCTTCCCTTTCAAGAATAAGGAAAAAAATCTACTTCTGAGTTTGATTTCTAAGGAAGAGGTAAATCAGGTATTTATAGTGATAGGGAGCATGAATAAAACACAAATAGTCAAAGAATCGAAACAAGTAAATTTGAAAAAAAATACAAATTTTTCCATTCTTAACTCAATGAAATCTGTTACTGAATTATATGAATTCTATGGAGATAAAAATATACTGAAAATAATAGATAATGAGATGGATGACTCATCTTTTCAATCGTTTGTATTATATCCTGATACCATAGATGAAGTAGTAATTTGTACTAAGGGAAAAAAAATAACCCGATTCGATTTTGGAGATGTTCAACTCAGACTTGGTTTGAAAAATACTCTAACAGGTTGGAAGTTCCCTATTAGTATTAGAATTGGGATGTCAATTGAATCAGTAGTAGGTTTAAATCAGAAAAATTTTGACATATATGGGTTTGAATGGGATGATGGTGGCGAAGTAGTTAGTTGGAAAGGGGGTAAATTGTCAACCTCTAAAATTTCCCTAAAATTTTCTTCGGGGGATAATGTTGATCAAAAGCGATATCAGAAAGTAATGGGAGAACAAGTGTTTAATACTGCGCAAAATGAACTTAAAGGGTTGGGTTTAAAAGTGTCTAAAATTCATGTAATAAAATAAAGTGGCTACCCAAAAAAAGGGTACTATTACGTCACTAATTTCTCTATAACGCACTAAAATCAAGAAAACAGATACTGGATCATTTTCACCAGTGAAGGTTGTATCTCCGGTAAGCAAAGAACAAATAACCATTATTGGGGCTAGTAGCATAAAGGTTCAGATGCCACTAATATAGCTGCTTATTGGCGTAAATTAAAACAACGCCTAAAAGCGGAAGGAAATGAAATCGTGACAGATCTTCACGGTTTGAAAATGTTAGTTGCCGATGGGAAAATGAGAATGACCTATGTAGCTGATGCATTAACCCCTTAAAGGACTGGTGTACCAATGAATACAAAGCATTTAAAAATTTTAAAAGGGAAAATGTAAGAGACAATATGACCAATTTAGAATTGGTGCTGAATATGCTGGCAGAGGCGTCTACTACTGAAATATCGAAAGATAAAAAACCAATAACGCTAACCGAACACAAAATTGTAGCCCAAAAGGGTGGTAATGTTGCAAAAGCTGCACGAGTACAATTAGAAAACACGACGGGTAAAAAAGTAGT
>JAAFJB010000012.1 GCA_013297995.1 Chitinophagales bacterium
AAATGCAAACGCTTCTCCTCCTGCTTTTTTGCGAATGAGTTCTGTGCCCGTAACTATATTTCCCCACTGATCGCTTCCACCCATCTGTAGTTTACAATTCTTTTGTTGATTCAACCAGTAGAAATCATACCCCTGTACCAACTGATACGTAAACTCCGTAAAACTCATGCCGGTATCTCCTTCCAGTCGCTTCTTTACACTGTCTTTACCCATCATATAATTTACCGTAATATGCTTGCCCACGTCTCGAATAAAATCTAAGAAACTAATCTGCTTAAACCAGTCGTAATTATTCACCAACTCGGCTTTATTGGTTTTGGCAGGATCAAAATCTAAAAACTTTTCTAGCTGCTTTTTTACACCCGCCTGATTGCGCTGTAATACTTCTTCGCTCAGTAAATTGCGCTCCTCACTCTTGCCGCTGGGATCACCCACCATACCCGTTGCACCGCCTACCAAGGCATAAGGTTTATGCCCCGCTCTCTGTAAATGCACCAATAATAATATAGGCACCAAACTGCCTATATGAAGACTGTCTGATGTTGGGTCGAACCCTATATATCCTGATACCATTTCTTTGGCTAATAATTCTTCTGTTCCTGGCATGATATCTTGCACCATACCCCTCCATGTTAACTCAGCTATTAAACTCATTGTACAACTATTTGGGCAAATGTACAAAAGATGAAGTCATCAATGCAATGCCCTAGCTTTGCAACGCAAATTCATTGTATGAACAAAGTAGGAGACGGTACTAGGGCATTAAACTTTTTTATTGATACCATACTGGTTACCCTATTGGCTATGCTTATATTTCGCTGGTGGAATTGGTATGTGGTGTATTGGAACTATACCCCTTACCATTTTGGTTGGTTTTTCTTCCCCGCCCAATTTGTTTATTATGCGGTGCTTGAAGCTGTTTTTGCTTCCACCCCAGGGAAAAAATTCACTCGCTCTAAAGTGGTTGCTAAAAAAGGAGGTAGGGCTTCTTTGCCTGCTATTCTCTTGAGAAGCTTACTGCGGCTCACTATTATTGATTTATTTTTTGGACCCTTTCTAGATGGGCCTTTGCACGACTATGCCAGTGGCACCACGGTGGTTGAAGTTAATTAATGGGAACGCTCAATTTTACAAATGGAACTACAGAAAGAATTGCTTTGTTGTACCTTTGCACTTTAAGCGATTACCATGGCAAAAATTGGCATTAATATAGCAACAGGTAGCCTTCAGCAGGCTGAAATTATTGTGGGAATTGATTTGGGTACCACTAATAGCTTGGTGGCCATTATTCACCCAGAAAGTAAGCTGCCAGTGGCTTTAAAAGAATTCAACTCCAGTAGCTTGGTGCCCAGTATTGTACATTTTGATGCACTGGGCAATGCCATAGTGGGAGAGGAGGCGCGTAATTTTTTGGAGTCGGATCCTGCCAATACCATTTTTAGTGCCAAACGTTTGATGGGGAAAAGCTACCAAGATCTGGTTAACCATGCCAGTTTTTTTACGTATAAAGTAATTGATACCGATGTTGACAGTCTCGTGAAAGTGCAAGTGGGCGATCAGTTTTATTCTCCCATTGACCTATCCTCCCTTATCTTAAAAGAACTCAAAAATAGGGCAGAACATATTTTAAAAACACCTGTTACCAAAGCCGTTATTACCGTGCCCGCTTATTTTAACGATGCCCAACGGCAGGCTACTCGTGATGCGGGTAAATTGGCGGGACTAGATGTGTTGCGCATCATCAACGAGCCCACCGCCGCCAGCCTTGCCTATGGCATGGGATTGAATAAAGAGGAAGAAAAAACCATTGCTGTTTACGACTTAGGTGGGGGTACTTTTGATATTTCTATTCTTAAAATTGCGGGTGGAATTTTTGAAGTTCTCAGCACCAATGGCGATACCTATTTAGGGGGTGACGATTTTGATCGTGCCATCATGCAATATTGGTTGCAGCAAATAGGCATCGATTTCCATGCTGTTAATAACGATAAAGCACAACTACAATCGCTGCGTTTACTGGCAGAAGCGGCTAAGAAAACACTGAGTACAGAAGAATTATTCTCTGCAAATTGGAATGATTATTCTGTGAGCATCAACCGCATTACACTGCATGAAATTTTACAGCCATTGGTAAAGAAAACCATTGATTGTTGCGCCAAAGCCTTATCTGATGCAGCTCTTAGCGTATTGGATATTGAAGCCGTTATTATGGTTGGAGGTAGTACTAGGGTTGGTTTGGTAAAAGAAATGGTAGCCAATTTTTTTCAACAAGAACCCAATATAAGTGTGAATCCCGATGAAGTAGTGGCTTTGGGTGCTGCCATTCAAGCCGATATTTTAGCAGGAAATAATAAAGATTTTTTACTATTAGATATTACGCCTTTGAGCCTTGGTATTGAAACCATGGGGGGGCTGATGGACGTGCTCATCCCCCGCAATGCAAAAATTCCGAATAAGGCTTCCCGGCAATACACCACACAGAAAGATGGACAAGCAAGTATGCGCATTTCCGTTTTCCAAGGCGAACGTGATTTGGTAAAAGACAATAGAAAGCTGGCTGAATTTAATTTTACGGGCATACCCGGTATGCCCGCTGGCATGCCCAAAGTTGAAGTGGGCTTTTTAATTAATGCGGATGGTATTTTATCAGTGAGTGCCAAAGAACTGCGCAGCGGGGTGGAACAAGCCATTGAAGTAAAGCCGCAATATGGTTTAACCGATGATGAAGTGGAAAAAATGTTACTAGACAGCATCACCCACGCTAAGGAAGACATGACTGTTCGCGCCTTGGTAGAAGCCCGCACCGAAGGAGCGCAAATACTAGAAGTAACCGAAAAATTCATTGCAAAAAATACCGCGCTTCTTACTCAACAAGAGCTAGTGGAAACTGCATCTGCCATGCAGAATTTACAAATGGCCCTAACCTTGGAAGATAAAAATCTTATTCAATCTAAAATTGAAGCACTTAATGAAATAAGCAGACCTTTTGCTGAACGGGCTATGGATGCCGCCGTAGGAGGGGCTTTAAAAGGGAAGGTGATTTAGTTAGTAAGTTATTAGGTTATTGGGTTATTGGGTTATTGAGTTATTATGTTATTGGCTCGCTGTACATATTTTCCAATTAAATCGAATTCAATATTCACCACCGACCCCACTTCAACCTGTTGAATGCTCGTATGCAGATACGTATAGGGAATGATGGCAACTCGGAAACTATTCTGGGTGATGCCAAAACAAGTAAGGCTGGTGCCATTTACACTGATAGATCCTTTTTCAATTACCAATACAGCAAATTGCTTAGGAAATTCAAACTGAAATTCCCAACTCCCATCCTTATCTATTTTATGGGTACAAATAGCCGTACAATCCACATGACCCTGCACAATATGCCCATCTAGCCTGCCATTCATCAGCATGCATCTCTCCATATTTACTTTAGTGCCAAGTTTCCACTGCGCAAGATTGGTCTTTGAAATGGTTTCCGCTATAGCAGTAACTTGGTGAAGATTTTCTTCAATAGCTTCAATGGTAAGGCATACCCCCTCATGAGCCACACTTTGGTCTACTTTTAGTTCTTTGCCAATAGCTGAACGAATTTGATAGGTATAGTTGCTGCCGCTTTGGGAAATGGCCTCAACTATGCCAATGGTTTCTATTATTCCTGTAAACATATTTACAAAGGTAAAAAGTTTAATCTTTTTTTTGTGTTTTCCTTCTTGCTTCTTATCTTCGCCGTCCTAAAATAGCCTGAGGAGGTATAATAGTTATGTTAATAATAGATTCAAAAGACTGCGAGAACATCGACAAAGCACTTAAAAAGTACAAGAAGAAATTTGAAAAAAGTAAAACTTTGTTGCAATTAAGAGAGCGTCAAGCATTTACCAAGCCGTCTGTAGTACGTCGTGGACAAGTGTTGAAAGCCATCTACAAGCAGCAAATCGCCAGCGGAAAAATAGAAGGATAATTTATCCTCTTTCTAATACTTTTAAGTAGTTTGAATTCGTTATAATTCTGACTACTTTTTTTATGCCCCTATCTCAATACCCTCAAATAACTATTTTTCTCAATTACCTTAAGTTCGAGCGTAGGTATTCCCAGCATACATTGGTTTCATATGAGACCGATTTACATCAGTTTTTTCAGTTTTTAATAGATCAATATGATTCTCCAACCATAGATCAAATTAGCTCAATGCTTGTTAGGAGCTGGCTTGCAGGATTGAAAGAATTAAAAATTAGCTCAAAAACCATCAATCGTAAAATATCCGCTTTAAAATCTTTTTTTAAGTACCAGCTAAAGTCGAGCGAATTAATGCAAAGCCCCATGGGTATTATTATTTCACCCAAAGTAAGCAAGCGATTGCCCATGTATGTTGAACAGAAAGACATGGAATCTATGTTTAAGTATATGGAATTTTCAGGCGACTGGCAGGGAACAACAGAGCGATTGGTATTATTGCTATTTTACAGTACTGGCATGCGTTTGAGCGAATTAATTCAACTAAAAGAATCCCAACTAGATCCCATTCAAAAGCAGGTTAAAGTAGTGGGCAAAGGAAATAAAGAAAGAGTGATTCCTATTTCCGAAGATCTAGTTCAGCAGCTTGAGGCATATATTGCCAGCAAGCCCAATCAAGCTATTGTAAGGGATGAATTGTTTATAACCGAAAAAGGGAAGCCATTGCAAGCCAGATCGGTATACGGCTTTGTAAATGAGCGATTATCTAGTATAACAACAATTGAGAAAAAAAGTCCCCATATTCTTAGGCATAGCTTTGCCACACATTTAATGAATAATGGGGCTGAATTGAATGCGGTAAAATCCTTGTTAGGTCATAGTAGCTTAGCAGCAACTCAGATTTATACCCATACTACCATAGAAAAATTGAAAGAGGTATTTAAAAAAGCCCACCCCAAAGCCTGACGAATGGTTAAAAATTGAAAAAAAATCAATTTTTCTTTGTCTTTTTTAAAATAAAGACTAACTTACTATTCGTTTGATGCTTCAATAAGAAGTGTTGAATTTGAGAAGCTGGTTCGGGTGTATTGTTTTGCTAAAATGGTAGTAGTTTAAGCTGAACAATTACTCCAAATGGTTTCTCATTTAGTATTCATTTAATTTTTTCACTAAAAACCCTTGCCAATTATGAACGTTAACATCCAGACAGTCCATTTTGATGCAGATGAAAAACTGATTGAATTTGTGAACAAAAAGCTGAGTAAGTTGCCCACTTTCCATGATAGAATAATGAAGGTGGATGTGTTTTTAAAATTAGATAATATAGTGCATACTATAAAAGACAAGGTTGCGGAGATTAGGGTGCATATACCCAAGCATGAACTTTTTGTAAAAGCCTCCTCCAAGTCGTTTGAGGAATCATTTGAACACGCAATGGAGTCAATGGTTACTCAGATAAAACGAAAAAAAGAAAAATTAGCAGCATAATAAAGAGCTCCCGAAAGGGAGCTTTTTGTTTTTAGGGGGTAAAAGGGCTTATTTCAGCGGATATTCCACCTGTTATTAAGATTAAACAGCTGATACTGGAAAAAAAACATTTCAAAATTTTGCCAAATAAAGATTTCCATTACCTTTGCCATCCCAAAAAATGGGGAAGTTCTTTTGCCGGAGTAGCTCAGTTGGTAGAGCAACTGATTTGTAATCAGTAGGTCGCGGGTTCGAGTCCCATCTTCGGCTCTTGTGTTTTTGGTAGTTAATAACTCAATAACCAATAACTCAATAACCAATAACTCAAAAACCAATAACTCAAAAAGTTATGGGCAGATGGCCGAGTGGTTAAAGGCGACAGACTGTAAATCTGTTCACTCACGTGTACGTAGGTTCGAACCCTACTCTGCCCACAAAACACTGAAAAGTGTTTGTTCTTTTAAATGGTTTAAGCGGAAGTAGCTCAATTGGTAGAGCGATAGCCTTCCAAGCTATAGGTCGCGAGTTCGACCCTCGTCTTCCGCTCAATAGAATATCTGTGAACTGGTAGTATTTATTGGTTCACAGATAAGTGGTTACTTTTATCTGAATAAGCCGTTGTAGCTCAGGGGTAGAGCACTTCCTTGGTAGGGAAGAGGTCGTGAGTTCGATTCTCACTAACGGCTCTGGTAAGAGTAGATAGGGGGCATATTTAATAATGTATGAAGCGCAAGCTTAGTAAATATTTAAAAACAAAAATAAAAACCGATAAAAATGGCAAAAGAGACCTTCAAGAGGGAAAAACCTCACGTAAACGTAGGTACCATTGGTCACGTTGACCATGGTAAAACTACTTTAACTGCTGCAATTACTATGATCCTTGCTAAAAAGGGAATGGGTAACGTGGCTAAAAAATATGATGAAATTGATGGAGCTCCTGAAGAAAGAGAGCGTGGTATTACCATCAATACTGCTCACGTTGAGTACCAAACTGCTAATCGTCACTATGCGCACGTTGACTGTCCTGGTCACGCCGATTATGTAAAGAACATGATTACGGGTGCTGCCCAAATGGATGGTGCTATATTGGTAGTAGCCGCTACCGATGGTCCTATGCCGCAAACTAGAGAGCATATTTTATTGGCTCGTCAGGTAGGTGTACCCCGTATGGTGGTATTTATGAATAAGGTTGATTTGGTTGATGATCCAGAATTGTTGGAATTGGTTGAAATGGAAATTCGTGAGCTATTAACTGAAAAAGGATTTGATGGTGATAATACCCCAATCATTCAAGGTTCTGCTACAGGCGCATTGTCTGAAGATCCAAAGTGGGTTGCTAAGATTGAAGAATTAATGGAAGCAGTTGATACTTATATTCCTTTGCCTCCCCGCCCTATTGATATGCCTTTCTTGATGTCAGTTGAAGATGTGTTCTCTATTACTGGTCGCGGTACTGTTGCAACTGGTCGTATTGAAAGAGGTATTATTAAAGTGGGTGAAGGTGTTGAGATTGTTGGTTTAATGGATGCTCCTTTGGTTTCTACTTGTACTGGCGTTGAAATGTTTAAGAAATTGTTAGATGAAGGTCAGGCTGGTGATAACGCAGGTTTATTATTACGCGGTATTGAGAAAAAAGATATCCGTCGTGGTATGGTAATTTGTAAGCCAGGTTCTATTACTCCACATACTGATTTCAAAGGTGAAGTATATGTATTGAGCAAAGAAGAAGGTGGACGTCACACCCCATTCTTCAATAAATATCGTCCTCAATTTTATTTCCGTACTACAGATGTAACTGGTGAAGTTACTTTACCAGAAGGAACTGAAATGGTAATGCCTGGTGATAATATTGGATTAAACGTTAAGTTAATTCAACCTATTGCAATGGAGAAAGGATTGAAATTTGCAATCCGTGAGGGTGGTAGAACAGTGGGTGCCGGTCAGGTTACTGAAATTGTAAAATAGTGCAATGCATGCTCTTGAAAAAGAGATAATGCAAAATTCTATATCTTTACCAAACAAAGTACTTAGCAACTGCTAAGTACTTTGTTTATAAAAGGAGTTCTTTGTGCGTTTCTATAGTTAATTTACACACGGGCATGGTGCAACGGTAGCATACGGGTCTCCAAAACCTTTGATCTGGGTTCGAATCCTAGTGCCCGTGCAATTTTTCAGTCATCTAATAGCAGGTAGTTACAAAATAATAACTGCGGAATTAGAATTTACTTTAAAAGAAATGAGACCCAACCCAATGAACTTTGTTATAGCATGAATGCAAATAGCTCAGTTCACAAATACTAATCTCAAAAAATCTTGCAATGAATAAAATTTCATTATACTTCAAAGAAAGCTACAGCGAATTGCTTGAAAAAGTAACCTGGCCTTCATGGATGCAATTACAACAAAGTACTGTAATTGTATTAGTAGCCACTGTAATTATAACCGCAATGGTTTGGATTATGGATTTTTCAAGTAACCAGTTATTGAAGTTAGTATACTCATTATTTAAGTAAAATTCTCATGGAAGCAGTTGCAACAGTTGAGGCCAATATAGTACCACAGCAAGAAACCAAATGGTATGTGCTTAGAGTAGTAAGTGGAAAAGAGCGTAAAGTGAAGGAATACCTAGATAAAGATATTATACGCAGCGGTTGGCAGGAAGTGATCAAGCAGATTTTCCTCCCCATGGAAAAAGTATACAAAGTGCAGAACGGAAAGAAGGTAATGCGCGAAAAAAACTACTTCCCAGGCTATGTAATGATGGAAGTGTTAGAAGGCAAATTGAATGATGATATGGTTCAACATATCAGTAATATCACCAATGTAATGCACTTTCTTACTGATGGAAAAGGCTCTAAAGGAAATATCATTTGTTTGCGTAAGGCCGAAGTAAATAAGATGTTAGGAAAGGTAGACGAGATGAATGATATGGGTGTTACCATGAGTGAGCCGTTTATTGTAGGTGAAACCATCAAAATTATTGAAGGGCCGTTTAACGACTTTAATGGGGTTATTGAAGAAGTAAACGACGAAAAGAAAAAATTAAAAGTAACCGTTAAGATATTTGGTAGATCTACTCCTGTAGAATTAAATTATATGCAGGTTGAAAAGTTATCTTAATAAGTTAAACTCGTTTAAAAGCCACTTTGCAAATTGTAAAGTGGCTTTTTTAATTAAATTTTAATATCTTTATATTCTAAAGTGAGTACTGGCTTAAATTTCTAGTGCTGTATTCTCTTCTAAATTTAACTTCATGCGTGTTGCACATTTGATTGTAACCTATACAAATCCTGCTCAAACCGAAAGAATGATCAGGCAAATGCAAGATCCTGATTTCGATTTCTATATACATGTTGATGCAAAACTGCCCATTTCCGAACATGAATACCTTGCAAAAATCCCTAATGTATATTTAATAAAAAATAGAATCAAAGTGCAATGGGCTGCTTTTAGTACCATGCAGGCTGTTTTTAATGCATCACAAGAAATCTTAGATTCTGCTAGAACCTATGATTTTATTTGTTTAATGAGTGGCCAAGACTATCCCATTAAATCTACTGAGCAAATGAAATGCTTTTTTAATGAAAGAAAAGGCAAATTATTAATGAAATACAGGGCTTTTGAAGGCGAGTGGGAAGAAGGAATGGAGCGGGTGAATAAAATTTTCTTAACCAACTATGCATTTAAAGGGCAATACCTATTAGAAAAGGCATTGAATTGGCTATTCCCCAACCGTAAATTACCTGAGGGGATGAAGTTTTACGGCAGTTCTATGTTTTGGGCTTTATCTCCAGATGCCATAGAATATGTATTGAATACGGTGAATAGAGACGCTAGAATGAAACGTTTTTTTTATTTTACATGGGCTTCGGATGAATTTTTATTTCAAACCGTATTGTTAAATTCGCATTTTGCCGATCAGGTAGTAAATGAGAATTGCCATTACTATAAACATCCTCCAAAAACACCCAGCCCCAAAACATTTACCAACGACGATTTTGATGATATAATGGCTTCAGATAGAATGTATGCACGTAAATTTGATATGTTGAAATCGCCTGAATTACTAGATAGAATAGACGCTTTATTACAAAATTCCTGAAAATTAAAAACAATAGTAGCTGATGGCATACCTAATTAATTTGGTTAACTTTAAAGACACACGCGGAGAATTAACGGTACTAGATAATGCTGAACGATTGTTGCCGTTTAAAATTAAGCGTGTATTTTATATATACCGCGTAGATGAGTCGGTAAGGGGTGGTCATAGACACCATGAAACCATACAAGCTGCCATTTGTATCAATGGAACTTGTGCGGTTTGGAATGATGATGGTGAGCAGCAAACAGAGTTTTTATTAGATACTCCTTCCAAATGTTTAATTTTAGAATCGAAAGACTGGCATAAAATGTATAAATTCTCACCAGATGCAGTATTGCTGGTATTTGCATCTACTACTTTTGATTCTTCCGATTATATTTATGAACCTTATCCCTCCAAAGCATGATTCCTTACGATGATCTCGCTAAAGTAAACGAGAAATATGCACTCTTGTTTGAGAAAAAATTCAGTCAGTTTTTAACCAAAGGTTGGTATGTATTAGGGGATGCGGTGAAACAGTTTCAGGAAGAATTTGCTGCCTATCAAAAGATGAATCATTGTGTAGGGGTAGCCAATGGATTGGATGCACTTATTCTTGCACTATGGGCTTTGCATTTGCCTAAAGGGTCAGAAGTAATTGTTCCAGCCAACACTTATATTGCATCTATTATTTCTATCCTCCATGCGGGGCATATTCCAGTTTTGGTTGAGCCGGATATTCATACCTACAATATTGATCCCTCCAAGGTTGAAGAAGCCATCACCTCAAAAACAAAAGCCATAATGGTAGTGCATTTGTATGGCAAATGTTGTGAAATGGATCCAATTAAGGAGATGGCAGATAGGCATGGGTTGCATATAATTGAAGATTGTGCACAAGCGCATGGGGCTACTTATAAAGGTCAACTAGCAGGCAGTTTTGGCATAATGAGCGGCTTTAGTTTTTATCCCAGTAAAAATCTAGGCGCTTTGGGCGATGCGGGGGCCGTGCTTACGAATGACCCTGCTTTGTGTGAAGATCTTAAAATGATTCGAAATTACGGATCACATGGAAAGTATTACAATGAAGTGGTGGGATACAATAGTCGCCTGGATGAATTACAAGCTGCGTTGTTAAGCATCAAATTGCCCTACCTTAATTTTGTGAATGCGCATAAGCGAAAACTGGCCAAAATTTACCTGGAAAATTTAAAATCTGATTTTATATTACCTGTAGTACACGAAGATTACCAAGATGTGTATCATATTTTTAATATTCGCCATCCTGAGCGGGAACCTTTGAGGGCATATCTGTTAAAGCTGGGTATAGGCACAGAAATTCATTATCCTGTACCTCCTAATAAGCAGAAAGCAATGCAAAAAACGCTAGGGCATTTAAATTTCCCCATATCCGAGGAAATTCACGCAACAACACTTAGCTTACCCATCTCTTCTTGTCACTCTGAATTAGATATTGAGCGGGTTATTGATGCACTGAATGCATTTTAAGGATAGAAAATAATTATTTTTTAATTTATTTCCCCTACCTTTGCCGCCCCAAAAGTTCTTTTTCGAAAGAGCGATTGAATTTGGGAGTCTCGAATAATTCGGGACGCTATTACCAATTAAATCAAATAAAAATGGCAAAAGAAATCTCAGGCTTTGTGAAGCTGCAGGTTAAAGGTGGTCAAGCCAACCCTGCGCCTCCAGTAGGTCCAGCACTCGGTTCTAAGGGTGTAAACATTATGGAGTTCTGTAAGCAATTTAATGCTAGAACCCAAGACAAAATGGGAAAAGTAGTTCCCGTTTTAATTACTGTTTATACGGATAAGTCTTTCGACTTTATCATTAAAACAGCTCCAGCGGCAGTCCAGTTAATGGAAGCAGCCAAAATTCAAAAAGGTTCCAAAGAAAGCAATCGTCAGAAAGTGGGTAAAGTTACTTGGGAGCAAGTAGAATTTATTGCCAAAGACAAAATGACTGATCTCAATGCATTTACATTAAATAGTGCCATGAGTATGGTAGCTGGTACTGCACGCAGTATGGGCTTAACTGTTGATGGACAAGCCCCTTGGGAAAACTAATTTATTCACCTACTTAACTAATTAAAAATGTCACTTACTAAAAAAAGAAAAGTAGCAGTTACCAAGGTGGATAAATCTAAAGTTTATTCACTTAAGGAAGCATCTGCGCTTGTAAAAGAAATTAATTGTACCAAATTTGATAGCTCAGTTGATTTGCATATTCGTTTGGGTGTAGATCCTAAGAAAGCCGATCAGCAGGTTCGTGGTACCGTATCATTGCCACATGGTACTGGTAGAACCAAAAAAGTATTGGTGCTTTGTACACCTGATAAAGAAGCTGCTGCTAAAGAAGCAGGAGCTGATTATATTGGCTTAGACGAGTTTATCACCAAAATTGAAGGCGGCTGGGTTGATGTGGATGTAATTATTGCCACTCCCGCTGTAATGCCTAAAATAGGTAAATTGGGTAAAGTATTGGGGCCTCGTAACTTGATGCCGAATCCTAAAACAGGAACGGTAACCAATGATGTTGCAGCTGCAGTAAATGAAGTTAAAGGCGGTAAAATTGCTTTTAAAGTAGATAAAACTGGGATTGTTCATGCTTCTGTGGGACGTATTTCTTTTTCTCCAGAGAAAATTTCAGAAAATAGTACTGAATTGATTAACGCGATTATCAAACTCAAGCCATCTTCTGCAAAAGGCACTTACCTGAAAGGCGTTAGTATGGCTACCACTATGAGTCCGGGTATTGCATTAGACACCAAATCATTAATGAACTAATCCTGGTGATCAATCTACTTTTAGTAGAGTGAAATGACCCGGGTTTATAAAAAAATTAGTTATGACTAAAGACCAAAAAAATGAAGTAATAGAAGTACTGAAAGAGAAATTCACGCAGTACAATAACTTCTATATTACTGATACAGAATCACTAAGTGTTGCTCAGGTTACAACTTTACGCAGAACTTGTTTTGACAAGAACGTAGAAATGAAAGTTGCTAAAAATACATTGATTCGTAAAGCACTTGAATCATTAGATGCAGAAAAATATGCGGGAATTTATGACTCATTACATAATGTTACTGCACTATTGTTTTCTGAGAATCCAAAAGAACCTGCGCTAATTATTAGTGCATTTCGTAAGAAGGGCAATGGTGAAAAGCCAGCATTAAAAGCAGCATTTATTAATGGCGATATTTATACTGGCGATACCAATTTAAAGGCACTCACTCAAATTAAGACAAAGAACGAATTAATTGGAGAAGTAATTGGGTTGTTGCAATCACCTGCTAAGCGTGTTTTGGCTGCCTTATTGCACCATCATGAGAAGCAGGCTGAGGCTGCAGTTGCTGAGTAATGATTATTAAGTTGATTAAGTTATTAAGTTGATTAATCAATAACCCAATAACTAAATAACCCAATAACTGAATAACTCAATACCCCAGACCTAAGGGAAAATATAGGTCAATTTTTTTAAACCCTCCGTCGGATTCACAAACGAAAATGAAGACGGAAAAAATTTAATTATCATGGCAGACTTAAAAGCATTGGCCGAAACATTAGTAGGCTTAACAGTAAAAGAAGTACAAGAATTAGCTGATGTATTAAAAGCTGATTACGGTATTGAACCAGCTGCTGCGGCAGTAGTTGTAGCTAGTGGCGATGGCGGCGGAGCTGCTGTTGTTGAAGAGAAAACAGCTTTTGATGTTATTCTCGTAAGCGGCGGCCCTAGCAAATTAGGCGTAGTTAAAATTGTAAAAGAGTTAACAGGTCTTGGCTTGAAAGAAGCCAAAGATTTAGTTGATGGAGCACCTAAGGCAGTAAAAGAAGCAGTTTCAAAAGCAGAAGCTGAAGATGTTGCAGCTAAATTAAAAGAAGCAGGTGCTGAAGTAGAAATCAAGTAATTTTTACAAAATTCAATATTATTAACCCTTCCTCAATATAGTTGAGGGAGGGTTTTTATTTTGTGAGTGGTGAGAAAATTATTCTTAATAAACTAAGCAGCGGGTGCGCAATGTTGATGGGTAAGAAAGGGTTATTTAGCTAAAAATAGCCAATACTGAGCTTAAATCGTTAATTTATCCCCAAATACCAGTTTGGCGTAAAATTTGTTTTTGCGATTGTAATACATTCCCTAACTTTGCCATCCTTAATTTTGGGCAATTTAGCGGGTGGACATTTTTATCATAGCGTTTGAATGATGGATGCGCCGATTGTACGTTAATAGAATGTTACAGTTCTACCCAATATTTTATCGTATCAAAACCGGTTTTACATTAATATGTCTACAACAACATTGAACAACAGGGTCGGCTTCGGTAAAACTAAACATTTGGCTGATGCCCCAGACCTACTCGACATCCAGTTAGAATCTTTCAAAGAGTTTTTTCAGTTAGAAACAACGCCCGACAAACGTAATGTGGAAGGGCTGTTTCGTGTGTTTAAGGAAAATTTTCCTATTACCGACACACGCAACATCTTTGTATTGGAATTTTTAGACTATTTCATTGATCCCCCACGCTACACTATTGATGAGTGTATGGAGCGCGGATTAACTTATGCGGTGCCTTTAAAAGCAAAGCTAAGGTTAAGCTGTAACGATGAAGAGCACGTGGATTTCCAAACCATTGTACAGGATGTATTCTTAGGAAATATTCCTTACATGACACCTCGTGGAACCTTTGTAATTAATGGTGCTGAACGTGTGGTTGTATCTCAGCTACACCGTTCACCTGGCGTGTTCTTTGGACAGTCGGTTCACCCCAATGGTACGAAGATCTATTCTGCCCGTGTAATTCCTTTCAAAGGAGCATGGATGGAATTTGCTACCGATATTAATAATGTAATGTATGCTTATATCGACCGTAAGAAGAAATTCCCGGTAACTACATTGCTGCGTTCTATTGGCTTTGAAACGGATAAAGACATTCTGGAATTATTCGGAATGGCCGATGAAGTGAAAGCCGATAAAAAAACACTGGCTAACCAAGTGGGTCGCAAATTAGCTGCTCGCGTACTTCGTACATGGGTAGAAGATTTTGTGGATGAAGACACGGGTGAAGTGGTGAGTATTGAGCGTAACGAAATTGTGATGGAGCGCGACACAGTATTGGATGAAGAAGCCATTGCTACCATTATTGAAATGGAAGTAAAAAGCGTATTCATACAGAAAGAAGATGTGGGTGGCGATTATGCAATCATCTACAACACGCTTAATAAGGATACTTCCAACAGTGAATTAGAAGCTGTTCAGCATATTTACCGTCAGTTACGTGGTGCAGATGCTCCAGATAATGAAACTGCTCGTGGAATTATTGACAAATTATTTTTTAGCGATAAGCGCTATGATTTGGGAGAAGTGGGTCGCTATAAAATCAATAGAAAGCTAGGCTTGGAATACCCTTTAACCAAAAAGGTGCTGACCAAACAAGATATCATTGAAATTATTAAATACCTCGTTCGCTTAACCAATGCCAAGGCAGAGATTGATGATATTGATCACTTGAGCAATCGTCGCGTACGTACCGTAGGTGAGCAGTTGTATGCTCAGTTCGGTGTTGGTCTCGCCCGTATGGCGCGAACCATCAGAGAGCGTATGAATGTTCGTGATAATGAAGTATTTACACCAGTAGATTTGATTAATGCAAGAACCTTAAGTTCTGTTATTAATTCATTCTTTGGTACTTCTCAATTGTCTCAATTTCTAGACCAAACCAACCCGTTGAGTGAGATCACGCATAAGCGTCGTATCTCCGCACTTGGGCCAGGCGGTTTGAGTAGAGAACGTGCAGGCTTTGAAGTACGTGATGTACACTATTCTCACTACGGTCGTTTGTGTACTATTGAAACACCTGAAGGACCAAACATTGGTTTGATATCTACTTTGTGCGTACACGCTGCTATTAACGATATGGGCTTTATTGAAACGCCTTATAGAAAAGTCATTGATGGAAAAGTAGATATGCAAGAATTAACTTTCTTGAGTGCAGAAGAGGAAGATAGTGCTAAAATTGCGCAGAGTAATTCGCCATTAAATGCTAAGGGCGAATTTGCAGAAGACAAGGTAGTGTCTCGTGAAACAGGAGATTTCCCCATTTTAGATAAGGCTGATGTGGAATATATGGACGTAGCTCCCAACCAAATTGTTGGTTTGAGTGCTTCCTTAATTCCTTTTCTTGAGCATGATGATGCCAACCGTGCTTTGATGGGATCGAATATGCAACGTCAAGCGGTTCCATTAATTATTCCGGAAGCTCCAATTGTGGGTACTGGTTTAGAAGGAAAAGCGGCACGTGATGCGCGTATTCAAATTCATGCAGATGGCAATGGTATTGTTGAATTTGTAGATGCCAATGAAATTCATGTTCGCTACGACAGAAATGATTTAGATCGTTTGGTAAGTTTTAATGATGACCTGCAAATTTATAAACTAACCAAGTTTATAAAGACCAACCAAGCTACTTGCATCAACCTAAGACCCGCTGTTAAAAAGGGACAAGCAGTTAAGAAAGGCGATTTCTTAACAGAAGGATATGCAACCAAGGATGGAGAGCTTGCTTTAGGTCGTAACCTGCAAGTGGCATTCATGCCATGGAAGGGCTATAATTTTGAGGATGCAATTGTGATCAGTGAAAAAGTAGTTCGCGAAGATTTATTTACTTCCGTTCACATTGAAGAATATGAACTAGAAGTACGCGATACCAAATTAGGAGAAGAAGAGCTAACCCCAGATATACCCAACGTTTCAGAAGAAGCAACCAAGGATCTTGATGAAAATGGGATCATTAGAATTGGTGCCACCATTAAAGAAGGAGATATTTTAATTGGTAAGATTACCCCGAAAGGAGAATCCGATCCTACTCCTGAAGAGAAATTGTTGCGTGCTATCTTCGGCGATAAAGCAGGTGATGCAAAAGATGCTTCTTTAAAAGCACCCAACGGAACTGAAGGTGTGGTAATTGATAAAAAATTGTTCCAGCGTGCTAAGAAAGATAAGAACGGAAAAATTCGTGAAAAAGCATTGTTGGAAAAAGTAGAGAAAGTGCATCAGCAGAATGTTGAAATCATTAAAGAATTGTTACTGGAAAAGTTACAGATCTTATTGAAAGAAAAAGCTTCTGCAGGAGTAGGTAATAACTTCGGTGAAATGCTGATAGGTAAAGGTGCTAAATTCAATCAAAAGAACTTGGCTACAATTGACTATCAAAATGTGAACCCTTTGGGATGGACTGGAGACGTTAAAATTGATGACCAAATCAACACCTTATTACACAACTACAGCATTAAGTTTAACGAAGAACTCGGCAGGTACAAACGCGAAAAATTCAATATCTCTATCGGGGACGAATTGCCCGCAGGTGTGTTGAAACTGGCAAAAGTTTACCTCGCGGTAAAACGTAAGTTGAAAGTAGGGGATAAGATGGCTGGACGCCACGGTAATAAAGGTATTGTTGCAAAAATAGTGCGTGCAGAAGATATGCCTTTTATGGAAGATGGTACACCAGTTGATATTGTATTGAATCCATTGGGAGTACCTTCTCGTATGAACTTGGGACAAATTTATGAGACCATTCTCGGATGGACGGGTAAACGCCTCGGTCTTCGTTTTGCGACACCTATTTTTGACGGTGCTTCTACCGACCAAATTGAGCAGTATTGTGTTGACGCAGGCATTCCTAGAAATGGTCATACTTACCTCTATGATGGAGAAACTGGAGAACGATTTCACCAAAAAGCAACCGTAGGTGTTATTTACATGATTAAGTTACACCATATGGTTGATGATAAGATGCACGCCCGTTCAATAGGACCGTATAGCTTAATTACCCAACAACCATTGGGCGGTAAAGCACAGTTTGGTGGACAACGTTTTGGAGAGATGGAAGTATGGGCATTGGAAGCATACGGTGCAGCCAATATTCTACAGGAATTATTAACCCTTAAATCAGATGATATCATTGGTCGCGCTAAGACTTATGAAGCCATTGTAAAAGGTGAAAATATTCCAAGAGCAGGCGTTCCTGAATCATTTAATGTATTGGTACATGAGCTTAGAGGCTTAGGTTTAGATCTTAAGTTTGATTAATAAAAACAATTCAAATTCTCAACCACGATATGGCAATCAAAAGAGAAAATAAACAACGTCCTACTTTTTCACAAATCACTATTAGTCTGGCTTCGCCCGATAGTATTTTAGAAAGAAGTTTTGGAGAAGTATTGAAACCCGAAACCATCAACTACAGGACTTATAAGCCCGAACGCGACGGTTTATTCTGCGAAAGAATATTCGGACCTGTTAAGGATTATGAGTGTGCTTGTGGAAAATACAAACGCATTCGTTATAAAGGAATCGTATGCGACCGTTGTGGCGTTGAAGTAACGGAAAAGAAAGTGCGTCGCGAACGCATGGGACATATTAAACTGGTAGTTCCAGTAGTACATATTTGGTATTTCAAAAGTTTGCCAAATAAAATTGGCTATCTACTTGGAATGAGTTCTAAGAAATTAGAAACCATTGTATACTATGAACGTTATGTGGTATTACAAGGCGGTATCAAAGAAAACCTAGTAATGGGTGATTTGTTAACCGAAGAAGAATACCTAGATATTCTAGATAATATTCCCAAAGACAACCAGTATTTGCCGGATGAAGATCCGCAGAAATTCATTGCCAAAATGGGTGCTGAAGCAGTACATGGTTTGCTGGAAAGAATTGATTTGGATGAATTGAGTTTCTCGCTTCGTAATGCAGCAGCAACTGAAACTTCTCAACAACGGAAAGCAGATGCATTAAAGCGCTTGAGTGTTGTAGAATCTTTCCGTGATGCAAGTACTCGTATTACCAACCAACCTGAGTGGATGGTAATGCAATATATTCCAGTAATTCCGCCAGAATTACGTCCTTTGGTACCATTGGATGGAGGTCGCTTTGCTTCTTCTGATTTGAACGATTTGTATCGTCGCGTTATCATTCGTAACAATCGTTTAAAGCGCTTATTAGAAATTAAAGCACCCGAAGTAATTCTCCGCAATGAGAAAAGAATGTTGCAAGAAGCAATTGACAGCTTATTCGATAATTCTCGTAAATCGAATGCCGTTAAAGCCGAAGGTGGACGTGCCTTGAAATCCCTATCTGATGTGCTGAAAGGTAAACAAGGTCGTTTCCGTCAGAACTTACTCGGTAAGCGTGTGGATTACTCTGGACGTTCTGTAATTGTGGTAGGGCCTGAATTGAAAATTCATGAATGTGGATTGCCAAAAGATATGGCTGCTGAATTGTTCAAGCCATTTGTTATTAGAAAATTAATTGAGAGAGGCATTGTAAAAACGGTTAAGTCCGCTAAGAAATTAGTAGATCGCAAAGAAGCCGTTATTTGGGATATTCTTGAGAATATATTGAAAGGTCACCCCATTTTATTGAATCGTGCCCCTACGCTTCACCGCTTATCTATTCAATCATTTCAACCGAAATTGGTAGAAGGTAAGGCCATTCAATTACACCCATTGGTTACCTCTTCCTTCAACGCCGATTTTGATGGTGATCAGATGGCGGTTCACGTTCCGTTGAGCAATGCGGCCGTATTAGAAGCACAGTTATTAATGTTGTCTTCTCACAATATCCTCAATCCTCAAAATGGTACTCCTATTACACTTCCTTCTCAGGACATGGTATTGGGACTCTATTATATAACCAAAGGTAGAAAATCAACCGATACTGAAACCATCAAGGGGCAGGGGATGACTTTCTACAATATGGACGAAGTAATTATTGCTTACAATGAAGGAATAGTTGCTTTACATGCTAATATAAAAGTAAAAACAACCGTTCGTGAGAAAGGTGTTTTATCTAAAAAAATAATTGAAACCACGGTTGGTCGCGTATTATTTAACCAGCATGTTCCTGTTGAAGTAGGATTTGTGAATGCATTGTTAACCAAAAAAAGCTTGAGAGAAATTATCGGGGATATTATTAAAATTACCGATGTTCCTAAAACAGCCAAATTTTTGGATGATATTAAAACACTTGGATTCCGCATGGCATTCCGTGGTGGACTAAGTTTCAGCGTTAATGATTTGATTGTTCCTGAAATTAGAAACCAATTGTTAGATAGCGCCAAAGTAGAAGTAGAAGAAGTTTGGGACAGCTATAATATGGGCTTGATTACCAATAACGAACGCTATAACCAGGTGATTGACATTTGGGGTAGGGTGGATATGAAAATTACCGAGTCGCTTATTCGTGAAATGACCATCGATAACCAAGGCTTCAACTCCGTATTTATGATGTTGGATTCTGGTGCTCGTGGTAGTAAAACGCAGGTAAAACAGTTGGTGGGAATTCGTGGATTGATGGCGAAACCACGTAAAAGCGGTAGTTCGGGTAGTGAGGTAATTGAGAATCCAATCTTATCTAACTTCAAAGGTGGATTGAATGTATTGGATTACTTTATTTCTACACACGGTGCTCGTAAAGGTCTAGCAGATACGGCGTTAAAAACTGCGGATGCTGGTTACTTAACCCGTCGTTTGGTAGACGTATCTCAAGACGTTGTAATTTCTGAAGAAGACTGTGGTACACTGCGTGGCATTGCAACTACTGCACTAAAAGATAATGAAGACGTTATTGAAGCACTGGCTGATAGAATAGAGGGTAGAACTTCTCTTCATAATGTATATAATCCAGTAACAGATGAATTGATTATTACCGCAGGAGAAGAAATTTCTTCTGATGACGCAAAAGCGGTTGAAGAAGCTGGAATTGAAACCGTTGAAATTCGTTCTGTACTTACTTGTGAAAGCAAACGCGGTGTTTGTGTAAAATGTTATGGCAAGAATTTAGCAACTGGATACCTTGCTCAACGTGGGGATGCGGTTGGTATTATTGCGGCCCAATCTATTGGGGAGCCTGGTACCCAGTTAACCCTTCGTACCTTCCACGTGGGTGGGGTTGCCGGATCTGCTTCTATTGAATCTACCCTTCAAGCTAAATTTGATGGTACCATTCAGTTTGATGGATTAAGAACGGTAGACGCAGTTAACAACGATGGCGTTAAAAATAAGATTGTTATTGGTCGTACTGGGGAGGTAAGAATTATGGATGTTAAGAATGACCGATTGATGATTACCAATAATGTACCTTATGGTTCTACCTTGAATGTTAAAGATGGAGCTCAAGTAAAGAAAGGCGATGTGATTTGCACATGGGATCCTTTCAACAACGTTATTGTTGCGGAATCATTGGGTGCTATTAAATTTGAAAATATTCTTGATGGTATTACTTATCGTGATGAAGCCGATGAGCAAACCGGTCACCGCGAAAAAGTGGTTATTGAAACCAAGGATAAAACAAAAATACCGACTATTATTGTAGAAGGTAAAGACATTAAACAATACAACTTACCTGTTGGATCACATATTGGGGTTGAAGAAGGGGATGAGGTAAAAGCGGGTCAAGTACTTGTGAAAATTCCACGTATTCTCGGTAAGTTGAGAGATATTACTGGAGGTCTTCCTCGAGTTACTGAACTCTTTGAAGCACGTAACCCGGGTAACCCTGCCATTGTTTGTGAAATTGATGGCGTGGTATCATTCGGTAACGTAAAACGTGGTAATCGAGAGATTATCGTTGAATCGCGCGATGGAATGGTTAAAAAATACTTGGTTCCATTAACTCGCCAAATTCTGGTGCAAGATGGAGATTTTGTTAAAGCGGGTACGCCAATGTCTGATGGACAAATTGCTCCTGCCGATATCCTCGCCATTAAAGGGCCATTTGCAGTGCAGGAATATGTGGTGAATGAAATTCAGGAAGTATATCGTTTGCAAGGCGTGAGAATCAATGATAAACACGTTGAAGTAATCGTTAGACAGATGATGAAGAAGGTAGAAATTGTAGACGCTGGGGATACTAAGTTCTTAGAAGAAGATTTGGAAGATCGCTTTGACTTTATTGAAGAGAACGATAGAATCTATGATAAGAAAGTAGTAACCAATGCAGGTGAAAGTGCGAAAATGAAAGCGGGACAAATTGTTACCCTGCGTGAATTTAGAGAAGAAAATTCTATTCTTCGCAGAAGTGATAAACAACTGGTTGAAGTGAGAGATGCTAAACCAGCAACTGCCACACCTGTATTATTAGGTATTACCAAAGCTTCATTGGGAGTTCAAAGTTGGATTTCTGCTGCATCTTTCCAAGAAACAACCAAAGTATTGAGTCAAGCTGCTATTCAGGGAAAGACCGATGCAATGCTTGGATTGAAAGAGAACGTTATTACAGGGCATTTAATTCCTGCGGGCTCTGGTCAGAAAGAGTTCAACAATATGATTGTGGGTAGCAAAGAAGAATATGAGGTATTGGCCACCACCAGAGAAGCCATGAGCTTTGATGATGATGAGTAATGAATAGGTCGCCAAAAATGTAAAAAGTAGGAAGTGAAAGCTTCCTACTTTTTTACTGAATATACCAATGCTATACATATTTTAACGAGGGTTAAATATGCTTCATTATAAACTTAATTTATGAAAAATTTTTTTATTGGATTAAATATAACTACTACACTGGCTGTTGCTGTTTTGCTCTATTTGCATTTTTCTGAAAAAAAAGTAGCAGACTCAAGCAAGGAAAAAATCAGCTCTCTATCAAACAACTCTTTTAAAATAGCTTATTTTGAATCTGATTCTATTCAAAACCATTTTGAGTATTACAAAGAAGTAAGAGCCGCACTCCAAGCTAAAGAGCAGGTAAACAATAGGCAATTGAATGAGTTGAAAAATGTTTTTACGGCTAAATATCAGGACTTGCAAAAGTCCGCTCAAAGTCTTTCCCAAGCTGAACTTGCGAGTAAGCAACAAGAGTTGGTACAATTAGAACGCACTTATCAAGGTAAGGAGCAAATGATGAATCAAGAAATGCAAGATGAAGGCTTTAAAAAAGTACAAGACGTGAAAAAGAAAATTGAAGCTTATTTGAAGGATTATAATAAAGATAAAAATTTTTCTTATGTATTTTCTAGCTCACCAGAATTTATGTATTTAAAAGACAGTGCTTTTAATATTACAGAAGATTTAATAAAAGGTCTAAATAAGTTGTATCCTAAGAAGCCTTAATACTTCATTGATAATGTTTACCTTCATTCCCGCTCTTGTAAAAAATGGCGGGATTTTTTATGTCAGAAACCACTTCATTCAAACCCAGTTTGGGCTTATTAGATGCTACCATGATTGTTGCAGGTAGCATGATAGGTTCAGGAATTTTTATTGTAAGTTCGGATATTATGCGCAACGTGGGAAGTGCAGGCTGGTTAATTGTAGTTTGGCTGCTCACCGGATTTATGACGCTTACTGCTGCATTAAGTTATGGGGAACTTAGTGCCATGTTTCCAAAAGCAGGGGGGCAATATTTGTACTTAAAAGAATCATACAATTCCCTTACTGGCTTTTTATATGGGTGGAGTTTTTTCTCTGTTATTCAAACGGGTACTATTGCAGCAGTGGGTGTGGCGTTTTGTAAATTCGCTGCCTATTTTTTCCCCATACTTGAAATGAATGAGGTTGATATACTTTTTTTTATAGGGCCTTTTAAAATTTACCCTGCACAGTTTATTTCCATTCTTATTATTGTGTTGTTAACTTATATAAATACCAAAGGAGTGAAAGGCGGTAAAATAATACAAACCGTATTTACTGTTACCAAGCTTGTTTCACTATTTGGGTTAATTGTATTCGGGTTTTTTCTGGCTGCAAAATCAGAAATATGGAATGCAAACTGGGCAGATGCTTGGTCTATGAAAAATTTGAGTAAGACTGTTACAGGAGATCCACTCTCCGCTACAATAATTTTGCCCATACTAGGTGCGGGTGCTTTTGGTGCTGTTGCCGCTTCTATGGTGGGTTCTATATTTAGCAGTGACGCCTGGAACAATGTTACTTTTATAGCTGGCGAAATTAAGAATCCGCAAAAAAATATTGGGCTGAGTCTTTTTATGGGGACGCTTATTGTAACCCTTATTTATGTAGCTACCAACCTGATGTACTTAAGTGTGCTACCACTGAATGAAATTGCTTTTGCTCCATCAGATCGGGTTGCCGTATCCGCTTCCAAAGTAATATTTGGGGAGAGTGGTACTTATATTATAGCTGCCATGATTATGATTTCAACTTTTGGTTGTAATAATGGACTGATACTTTCTGGTGCTCGTGTATATTATTCTATGGCAAAAGATGGGTTATTTTTTAAAAAAGCGGGTACCCTCAATAAAAATGCAGTACCTGAATGGGCATTATGGGCACAATGTGCTGTGGCCTCCCTACTCTGTTTGAGTGGTAAATATGGAGACTTGCTAGATATGGTTTCTTTTATTGTAGTTATTTTTTATGTACTCACCATTGCCGGTATTTTTATCCTTAGAAAAAAGTGCCCTGAAATGCCAAGGCCCTATAAAGCGATAGGCTATCCTGTTCTACCTGCATTGTATATGCTGATGGGGTTTAGCTTCTGCGTTTTATTAGTGATTTATAAGCCTGAATTTACTTGGCCTGGTTTGATTATTACCTTACTCGGCATACCTTTATACTTTATAACGGTTCGTACTATTAAAAAGTAGCTGAATGAATTTTGATCAACTATTTAATACTTTTTCTTCTACAAATATTCTTATTCTAGGGGATATTATGCTAGACACGTATTGGTGGGGAACGGTGGATCGTATTTCTCCCGAAGCACCCGTGCCAGTAGTTGCATTGGTAAAAAAAGAATACCGAGTAGGAGGTGCTGCAAATGTTGCACTAAACACAGCTGCGCTGGGAGCTAAAACAGGAATCATTTCTGTGATTGGAAACGACGCAGATGGCGATCAGTTGTTGAAATTGATGAGCGCGTTTGGTATTGATTCAAGTGGAATTTTGCGTGCTTCAAATAGGATTACTACCAATAAAGTAAGGGTGATGGGAAGAAACCAACAAATGATGCGATTGGATGGAGAAGTTACTCATGATATTGATTTAGATCAAGAATCAGCACTGATTAAATCGGTTGAAAATTATATAGAACTATACAGCCCTTCCGTACTTATTTTTGAAGATTATAATAAAGGGGTACTCACTAAAAGTATCATATCAGCCGTTACTAAAATTTGTAATAAAAAAGGCATTATTACTTCAGTAGATCCTAAAAGAAAAAATTTTTTAAGTTATAAAGGAGTTACCTTATTCAAGCCCAATTTAAAAGAGGTGAGAGATGGACTGAATTTAATGGTAGATGAATTAAATCAACAAAGTCTCTCTGGCATTCATGAAAGTTTGAGAAAAGAATTACAGCATAGCATTTCATTAATTACTTTATCTGAGAAAGGCGTTTTTTTTCAGTACGAAAATGAAACCGCTATCATACCAACGCATATTCGAAATATTGCTGATGTAAGCGGTGCGGGAGACACCGTTATTGCAGTGGCTTCACTGGTATATGCGGCTACTCGCAATATTCAGTTAGCAGCAGAAATGGCCAATATTGCAGGCGGTTTGGTTTGTGAGGAAGTAGGAACTGTGGCCATTAACAAACAAAAATTATTAGCAGAATGTAAATTGTTACTCACGGAAATATAAATGCTTTCAAACAAAACCATCAATCCATTCATACCTATCTAAAAGACTGGATAAATATTTAGAATTTTTGTGCTGTGTAAATTTCTACATTCGCTCCTAATAAATACAATATGGATAATTTTACAATAGCGGTTCATGGTGGTGCGGGTACTATTCTTAAAGAAGATATGACAACCGAATTAGAATTGGCCTATTTTGAAGGGTTGCAACAGGCATTGGATATTAGTTATGCAGTACTTGAGCAAGGCGGTTCTGCAATTAACGCAGTAAAAGCAGCACTGGTTATTTTAGAAGACAATATGCTTTTTAATGCTGGAAGGGGATCTGTATTTACTAAGAAAGGCGTACAAGAAATGGATGCGGCCATTATGAATGGAAAGGATTTATCAGCTGGCGCCGTTGCAGGTATTCGCAATGTGCGCAATCCAATTGAATTAGCTACAGAAGTGATGCTAAACAGCAATCATGTTTTTTTAAGTGGAAAAGGAGCCAATGATTTTGCCATCAAACAAGGAATTAAGTTAGAACCGGATGAGTTTTTTTTCTCATCATTTCGTTACGACCAATGGAAAGCCATTCGCGACTCCGATAACTATTCACTTGATCATACCAACCACCAATTGGAAGAGTTGATGCGCGATAAGAAATTTGGTACTGTGGGAGCTGTTGCTTGTGATAAGTACGGTAATATTGCTGCAGCAACCTCTACGGGTGGGATGACCAATAAAAAATATGGAAGAATTGGCGATAGTCCCATGATTGGGGCAGGCACTTATGCCAATAACCTAACTTGTGCTATAAGTTGTACGGGTCATGGAGAAATGTTTATTAGAGCTGTTGCAGCTTATGATGTGAGTTGCTTAATGGAATACAAGGGACTTAGTTTAGAAGCGGCAATGAATACAGTGGTACATGAAAAACTAGTTGCCATTGAGGGGGAGGGCGGAATGATTGGTGTAGATGCAAAGGGTAATGCAGTACTGGTATTTAACAGTGCTGGAATGTACAGGGGTGTTAGAGATAGTAAGGGATTAAATAATGTGGCCATTTATAAATAAGCAACAAATGATTAAATAAGCCCCAATTGATTTTGTTGCAATTGAAATATTCAGCATAGAATTTTCTGTCTAAAAATAAAAAGAACACTTGAAAAAAATTGCGGTTATAACAGCAGGAGGCATTGGTAATAGAATGGGGGTGAACACGCCCAAACAATTTTTATTATTGGCTGGGAAACCTTTGTTATGGCATAGTTTCCAAGCGTTTTTAACTGCATTTACTGATATTGAATTTATATTGGTATTGCCAGCCCACCATTTAGATGGTGCTGACGCAGTAATAGCAGACTTGCAAATTGGTAATAAAACAACTATTGTAGCAGGGGGGGTAACCCGTTTTCATTCGGTGCAGAATGGGTTAAAGAAAATTCTAGAACCCGCTGTAATTTTTGTACACGATGGAGTGCGTTGTTTGGTGAGTTCCCATTTAATTAAACAATGTTATGAACAAGCTTTGCTAACGGGTAGTGCAATTCCAGCTGTTATTTCAACCGATAGCATTCGGCTACAACAGAATGGATATTGTAGTTCTGTGGATCGTAATCTGATACATATTATTCAAACACCGCAGACCTTTCTGAGTGAAATACTTTTACCTGCATTTGAACAGGATTACGCTGATTCCTTTACCGATGAAGCTACTGCGGTTGAGGCAGTAGGTAAAAAAGTTACGTTGATAGATGGGGACTACAATAATATTAAAATTACCCGACCAATAGATTTGTTAGTAGCAGAAAAAATTTTAGCGGATAAGCGATAAGGGGAATGGCAGTTTATTGTAATGAAAGCTGTAATAGTATTCTTTCTTTGCGCCAAAACCAAGGTAGAATTCAGCTACGCCAGGCAGTGAAGATCCTTCAAAATCTAGTATTAAATCTTGTTCACTAAACTCGTTTATAAGTAAGTAGAATAAATAATGATTTGCTTTTAAGTTTCTGCCCACCAATGTGGTGGTATTGAGTATATTATAAAGACGCTTATTATCTTTTAAAATAAGTGCGGTTGCAAGTAAGGTTCCATCTTTTTTTAATACACTTCTGGTGAAACACTTAGCTTCATTTACTAAATGGTTTGTGCAATATTGCTCAAACCGTTTATAATTGCAAGAAATTATATGTGGAGTTTTTTTGGCATGATATGTTTTATATAATTCAATTGTTTTATGAATAGATATTATACTTGAATAAACTAGATTGTTCCCCTTTGCCTGCTGAATATTTTTTTGATGATCGGATCTAAAGTTTAAAAAACAAGCTTCAATGGGTTGCTTTAATGGTAGTACAAGGTTTAATTTTCTATGTGCCAAATCTAATTTCTCAATAAAGTTGTTATTGTAATTGAACAATAGGGTTCCATATTTGAATCTACTTTGCAATAGTTTAATGATTGCCAGAAAGGGCAAGTCTTTTAAATTACCCACTAAGCCCAGTTGTTGTATGAAAGCAGGAGTATAAGCATATTTAATGCCGCCTTTTCTTCGCCAGGGAATGGGCATTACAGTTTCATAATCGTTTACAATAATAGCATCCCATTGATCTGTTACTGCATTTAAATACTCAAACTGCATATAAATTAAACCGTTGGCAGCATTTAATACGCATTGATTCCATTTTGTGCGGTTAATAGCAGAAGCGCAAACAAGGTTAATATGGTGCTGCACAATAAAATTATTTTCCTTTACCAGATAGAATAATCCGGAGTGTATGCATTAATATTTTAAAATCTAATAAGAGTGAGGCATTTTCAATGTAGATTAAATCGTACTGCATTCTTTCTATCATTTCATCAATATTGCTGGCATATCCAAATTGAACCATTCCCCAAGAAGTAAGACCAGGCTTTGCCTTAAAGAGGTATCGATAGTAGGGGGTTTTGGTGATAAGCAGATCTATATATGGCTTTCGCTCTGGTCTTGGCCCTACAAGACTCATATTGCCAATTAAAATGTTCCAAAGTTGGGGTAGTTCATCTAGTCGCCATTTACGCATGGTTTTACCCCAAGTTGTAATTCTTTCGTCGTTGTCGCTTGAGAGTGCTGGCCCATTTTTTTCGGCGTCTGAATACATACTTCTAAACTTAAAAATGGTAAATGGTTTTCCCTTGTATCCAATTCGCTCTTGTTTATAAATAGCCCCCCCTGATGAGCTAAAAATGGTTTTTAAAATAAAAAATAAAAGTAGTGGGCTTAATATTACAAGTGCTGTGAATGATACAACAATATCTATAAGTCTCTTAATATGTTGCTCCCTTGGAGAGAGCGCAGTAGTTTGAATATCAATTAGCATTGCACCCAGTATATTGCTAGATTTTACTGATCCTGAAAGTATATCAATCGTATCTGGAATTAGTTTGATATCCACTTCTTGGTCAGTTAAATTGCTGATAAGTTCTTCAATAAGGTGCTTATCTTTTTTATCAATAGAAATAATTACTCTCTCAATATAGTATTCCGCTACTATTTTTTTTACTTGATTTATATTGCCCAAATGTGGAATCCACTTAGCCAAACCATTTCTTATTTCATCTGAATAAACAGAACAAAAACCGATTGTTTTAAAACCGAGGTAGCGAAAATTTCTATCTAGGGCACTAAATATATTTACCGATTTGGGGTTGTTGCCAACCATTAATGTATTGAAATAGACCTGCCCCCTTTTCAAGGTTTTTTTTGTTTGAAAAAGTAATATAGTTCTACCACTGCTAATAAAAAATACCTGTATTATTAAATAAACACAAAATTGCTCTACGCCATGCAGGTTACTAAAATTAGGCATGAAGTATAAAATAATACAGCCAAAAAAACTATGTAGTAATGTGGCGGTAAGTTCAGTGAGTCTAGACTTTTCATAAAGTGATCTGTTATAGCTGCCCGTAAAAAAATATAAGCAACACCAGAATATGGGTACTAATAATAAGGCTCGTATTAATCTAGTTCCACTAATAGGAGTACCAAAAATATCAATTACTTCTAAAAAGTTATTGCAAAAAAATAAATTGTAAACAATGGTTGCCGCTAAGGAAAGGGTATAGTCGCTGAAAAAGTAGAGATTGATATTTTTTTTCCGATCTTTCATAATCAATCCGTAAATAGTTTATGCCAATATAGTAGTACTGTTGATTTTTTCAAGAATTTGATGTGCAACTTCCATGGCCAAGTATCCGTCAATTTCACTTACTATGGTGGGCTTATTTTGAAGGATGGAGTCTATAAATGCCTCAAGTTCTAACTTAATTGCGTTTTGAGCGGCAATGATAGGAGTTGCAATAGCAATTGTTTTTTTTCCGTTTAAAGTATCAATGTCAAAAGAAAATACATGGGTATCATCGGGCTGTTTCAGTTTGATGATTTCAGTTTTCTTCTCTAAAAAATCAATTCCAATATAAGCGTCTTTCTGAAATAAACGCATTTTACGCATTTTTTTCATACTAATTCGGCTGCTGGTAAGATTTGCTACACATCCGTTATTGAATTCAATTCTTACATTAGCAATATCAGGGGAGTCTGTTAAAACGGTAACGCCGCTTGCGGCTATGCTTTTAACATCGCTTTTAACGAGACTCAAAATAATATCAATATCATGAATCATTAGGTCTAGTATAACACTCACTTCGGTGCCCCTAGGGTTAAACTGAGCCAGTCTATGCACTTCAATAAACATGGGGTTGAGGTTAATTTCCTTAATAGCTAAGAAAGCCGGGTTAAACCTTTCAACATGGCCAACTTGAAACTTTACATTTGCCTCTTTTACAAGACTCACCAATGCTTTACCTTCTTTTAAAGTGTGGGTGATGGGTTTTTCAACAAATACATGTTTGCCTTTTCTTACCGCCTGCATACAGATATCAAAGTGTTGATTGGTAGGGGTAATTACATCAATAATATCACAGGCGTCCATTAATTTTTCTTCATCCATAAAACGCTTTAATCCATACTTATCACCAACTTCTTTTGCGTGCTCATTATTCGGATCAAAAAAGCCGACCAGCTTTATTCCCGGTATTTCTTTCCAGTTATTCAAATGAAATTTGCCTAAATGACCAACCCCAAATACACCTACTTTCAGCATAAAATTGATTATATAATTGGTAAAGATAATTAAATAGCCTCCCTTGGTTTAGATTATTACTTGTATGTGAAAATTATATGCCAATCATTCTTTTTAATCTTTTCAAGATTCCTTTCCATAAACCACCATCTATTTGTATTCTTCTATCGGTAGTCCATACTAATGCATTGATATTGGTTACATAAAACAGTTTGCCATACCCTTTGTTTCTAAGTTTTAAAGCCAGCCATCCGTCTTCGTTGGTGCCTGGCGGATGGTTAAAACCATCCACGGAGAGCCCTTGTTCTCTTCGAAATCCAGAATTAAAACCATAGGAATTCATGGCTTCATCTCTAAATGTTTTGTTGAGCCACCGCATAAAGTCAGCAAAATACTCATAAAAAAAATAGGTAAGCCTGCCTGTTGATCCAATTGGAATAAAGGAAAATCTACCATAAACGGCTGCTACACTATTGTTTTTAGCTAATGGATATACCATTTGTTCTATCCAATCTTTAGGGTAGATGGTATCTGCATCAGCATTTAAAATGTATTGGCCTTTGGCAACAGCCAGCCCTGCATTTCTGGCTACAGTAATTCCTTGCACCAATTCCCTAATACAGGGAATACCAGCCGCTTGAACCATTTGCTCAGTATTGTCTTTTGAATTGTTATTAACAACAATAATTTCAACCGACCATTGGGTGGTATTATTGCTAAGCGACAGTAAGGTTTGAAGAATATTATCTTCTTCATTGTATGCTGGCATTACAATTGACACTTGGGGATGCCCCTTTTGGAGTTGCTGATACGCTTGTTGCACAAGTACCGTAGTGGCTATTTCCTTGGCACTTGTATTAAAAAGTTCCTGAATATATGCAGGTAAATAAATGGGTCTCATAGTTTTGAAAAGAGGACTAAATCTAGTGAAAAAAAATAATTCTTATGTACGATTATATTTTATATATATTTAAATATATTTATTTTTTACAAACGCACAAAATTTTAAAATATGGCTTTTAGTAATTCAGATCAATTAAAAATAGTGGTAGTGGAGGATGAGATGACTATGCAATTGATTCTGAAAAAATATTTGAGTAATTTATATGAAGTAGAAATTTTTAAAGACGGCCTAGACGCACTTGCATTTTTGCAGCAAGGCAATATACCCGATTTAATTATATCAGATTTAAATACGCCTGTGATGGGGGGTATGGAGCTTACAAGGCAATTGAGGGCCAGTGATATATTCTCTGCCATTCCTATTGTAATTTTGTCTGGCGAGGAAAGTTCAGAAACCATCATACAGTGCTTAGAAGCTGGAGCAGATGATTATTTAGTTAAACCTTTTAATCCCAAAGAGCTTGAAGCTAGATTGAAAGTGGTGATGAGAAGAATTCGTAAATAAAAGCCAACTAAAAATATGACTATTCAAGATCAGGCTGCTACACCCATAATTGCTTGTATTGATTGCGATGAAAATGTATTTCTGGCCTTATCAAGTATAGGGTTTGAAGGGATCAAATGGGTTAGTTTTGAGCATGCCAATGCTTTTTTCGCTGCGTTAGAAAAGCAAGAGTATAAGGTGGTAGCCATTATATCTCAAAGTGAAGTTTTAGGAACTAATGGAATATCATTATTAGAAATGCTGAATCGGAAAAAGGGAATTCAGCTGCCTTATTTTTTAGTGAGCCAACAATTGAGCGCTAGTATTGCTAAACACGCCCTTAAAGCTGGTGTTGCAGACGTTTTTAGGCTCCCTATTAAAAGAGATCAGGTGGCAACTAGATTGCCCATGATGATAGAAAACTGGGCAATTTTGAGGAATCCAAATACCAAAGGGTTAGAATTTGGGAAGTATAAAACCCCCCTTATAAAAAGGGCATTTGATATTTTTTTTGCAGGCATGGCCATACTCCTGCTCTCGCCTGTATTGTTAGTGGTTTGTATATTATTAAAATTAGAATCTAAAGGCCCCATTTTCTATTACGCTTTGAGAGTTGGCTCTGGATACAGAACCTTTAAATTTTATAAGTTTAGATCTATGTTTGTTAATGCAGATCAGCGACTAAAAGATTTGAAACATTTGAATCAATACAATGTGTTAGATGAGGCGAATGCAGCCAATACTGCCAATGCGTTTGAAGAGATCTTGTGCAGTGAGTGTAAGGCGGCTGGAACGGGATGTAGATTCCCCATTTATTCAGATACCATTCGTTGGTGTGAAAAACAGTATAATGATAATAGAAAGGCGAAAGCTGGCTCTGCGTTTTTTAAATTAAAAGACGATCCTCGTATCACTCGGGTAGGCAAGTTTATTCGAAATTCTAGTATTGATGAGCTGCCACAACTTTGGAATGTGATTATTGGAGATATGAGCATAGTTGGAAATCGCCCACTGCCCTTGTACGAAGCGGAAAAATTAACTACCGATAAGTATGCAATGCGATTTATGGCACCTGCTGGCATTACTGGTTTGTGGCAAGTTGAGAAAAGGGGGAAGGGAGAAATGTCTGAAGATGAGCGACTCATGCTAGACAATAAATATGCTGAGAATCACAGTTTTTTGAATGATATCAAACTCATCTTAAGAACCATTCCCGCATTATTACAGTCAGAATCTGTATAATCAAACCCTTATCCATTCTTTTTTATCAAAATCATATTGTTTAATCACTTTCGCGGGGTTGCCTACTGCAATGGAATAAGGAGGTATGTTTTTAGTAACTATAGCTCCTGCGGCAATCACACTATGTTTGCCAATGGTTACACCAGCAGTAATTACTGCATTAGCTGCAATCCAACAGTCATCCTCAATAATAATTGGAGCCGTTAAAATGGGTTGTTCCATAATTGCAATATTGGGGTTTTTGTATTCGTGATTTAGTGCGCTCGCAACTATATTCTGGGCAAAAATTACTTTATTGCCAATAGTAATGGGGCCAATTATTACATTTCCCATACCAATTAGGGTATTATTACCTATGATCACATTTCCCACCCCATTATTAATAGTAGCAAAACTCTCAATAACAGATCCTGCTCCTAATACAAACTCATTAAATGGTAGTACATCTATGCGGGTCTGTCGCCTAATTTTTGACCCAGCGCCTCGTTTGTGAAGTAATGGGTTGATGAATATTTTTACCCATAATCTTGGTCTTGCCTCATTGGTTGGAACCAATGCCCAATGAACGAACTTTTTTAATCTAGGATTCTGCTTAATACGCTCTTTAATTGACATATTTTTGTTTATGGGGTTATGCAATAATTAATGAGTAATACGAGTAAAAATAGCTTGCTGATTGGTAAATTTATTATCTTTAACTCATATGACTATCATTGGTTTATATAAAAATAATTCGTTCATCACTAGAACTATTGTTTCTCTGTATGCCCCCTTGGTGAAAAGGAGGGTAATTCGAGTACTATTCTGGGGTTTTTTTCTATTCTTTTCCGCCAGTGTAAAAGCACAAGAGTCTATGATTCCAGAGCTTTCTTATCCTTTTTTGGAAAAACTTATTCTCACTGCTAAGCAAAATTATCCACGAATGAAAGCTAATCAACGAAGGATTCATGTTGCTGAGTTAACCTTTAAAAAAAATCGCTTGTCGTGGTTCGATTTTTTTACGCTATCTGGATTTTATAGCCCCAGTACTTCCGTTACACTCACTAATGCCACTTTAACTGGGGTTCAGATAGGAGCGTTTATAAATATTTCAAATCTCATTCAAAAGCCTGTCATTTTAAAGCAAAACCGAGAGGAGATTGCCATTGCTAAACTACAGTTTGACGAGTATGCACTTACCATTGAAGCCGAAGTAAAAACGCGGTATTTTAGGTATATGCAGCAGTTGACAGTGTTGCGGGTTCACAACCAAAATGCAATTGACTTTGAAAGTTTGGTTAAACAAATTAAATTTAAATTTGAAAGAGGAGAAGATAGTTTTGAGAATTATAGTAAAGCATTGGTACAAAATGGTGAACAAAAACAAAAAATAATTGAAACAGAGGGAGCGGTATTGGTAGCAAAAACAATTTTAGAGGAATTGGTGGGCAAAAAGTTAGAGGAAGTGAAGTAAATGGAACTAAGTAAATTTTTAAAGCTTCTTTACAGGCGTAAGTATGTGCTGGTTATTATTCCAATGATAACCGTATTTATAACGTATTTTCTGGTTCGGAAACTTCCAGATACCTACCAATCTCGTTCGCGTATTTCAACAGGGCTGGTAGATCAATCTCAACAAATTTTAACTACAATTGACCAGTCTCAGGAGTCTAAAATTGCCCAGCAGTTTAGCAATTTAATTGAAGTGTTTAGATTAAAGCGAATTTTTGAACAGGTCTCCTTCAAGTTAATGGTACATGATCTTACATCGGATAAGCCATTTAGGAATGCTAGTAAACTTTTAAAAGAGATAGGCCCTCAGGCAAGGGCTCACTGTTTAGACGTATATAGAGAACATATGCAAACCAAAGAGTCACTATCGTTATGGGATAAGGATCAGTCTGGAATTAACCAAGTGCTTATCTCCATGGGTTATGATGAAGCTACCTTGCAGAAAAAAATATTAATTTATAGGGTAAATAATAGCGATTTCATTGATATAGAGTTTGAATCGGAAAACCCATTCCTGTCTGTATTTGTTGTAAATACACTTAGTAAAGAGTTTTTAGATTACTATGGGGTATACATCAAATCGAACCAGCAAAAAGCGGTTAATTTTCTAGACACGCTTATGAGGCAGAAGTACGATTCAATGAATTCAAAAATGCGTTTGCTTAGAGATTATAAGATTAAAAATCGGGTATTGAATTTAGATGAACAAGCTAGAAGTCTCTACGAGCAAATTACTGATTTTGAAAAAAGAATCCAAGAGGCAAGAAGAGATGTTGCTGCATTTGAAGGTGCCATAAAGGGCATTGAATCTAAATTTGATTCCAAAGAAAGAAGGTATTTAGAAAGTACAATGGTAGATGTGAATCAAGATATTATTGCTACAAGAGAACAACTTAAAATAGTAACCAATCAGCTCATTAAGAGCAATTATGACCCCCTTATTAAGCTAAGATTAGACTCATTAAAAAGAGTAATTGAACAGCAAGTATTGCGTTCAACGGATCGATTATTGGTAAGTCCTTATGCAAATAAACAACTATTAGTGCAGCAAAGAATTACACTTGAAATTTCTTTGGATCAGGCAAGAAGTGGACTTGTTTCTTTAAACAATGAGATAGGAGCTTTGAATCAAAAATTTGACTTACTTGTTCCGCATGAAGCATTGATTCAAAATTTTGAAGGATCCGTTGATGTTGCAGGAAAAGAATATCTTGATATACAAGAAAGGTATAATAGAACCCGGCTTGAATCTAGTTTAGGTACTCAATTGCGGCAAATAGAATCTGCCATGCCTGGACCAGCCTTGCCTTCCAAGAAGTTGTTATTGGTGGTATTGGCAGGAATGGTAAGTTTTGTGTTTTGTATCATGGCATTTTTTGTGGTGTTTTATTTAGATAATGCCGTTCAAAACTCATTGGATTTAGCAAATAGAACGGGTATGCCTGTTCTATCTTATTTGCCTTTTATTAATACTGCTTTGTTAGATTTAACCAACTTATGGAAAACAGAAGGTACCAATCGAGTTACTATTGCGTTTAAAAATTTAATCAGATCACTTCGTTTTGAAGTAGAAAGAGAAATAAATGGGAAAAAGCAACTTGTAATTACCAGTTTGGTAGATGGGGAAGGGAAAACCCTAATTTCCTTGGGTCTTGCGTATGCGTTTTCAATGGTTAATAAACGGGTTTTATTAATTGATGGTAATTTTGATGCGTCAACTATTACAGCTACAACTGGTACAACTTACTACCTAGAGGATTATTTAAAAAATAGAATTTCTGTTTCCGAAATACTACGAGAAGGTAAGGTAAGTGTTTTAGGGAATAGAGGAGGCGATACCTCTATATTTGAGTTTTGCGACGAATTGATTGTGAAGCCTAAGTTAGCCTATTTGCGAGATGTATTTGATATTATCATCATTGAAGCTCCTTCTCTTGCCAAGCTAAACAAGGCTAAGGAATGGATTGTGCTGGCAGACAAGGTTTTAGCTGTTTTTGAATCGGGGTCTACCATTAGAAATGGCAAGATTCAGCAGGTGAAATATTTAGAAAGTTTAGGTGATCGCTTTGCAGGCTGGGCTTTAAATAAGGTTTACATTAATCGACTAGAAAAAGTTCCCAAATAATTTAAAAACCAATTTATGTCCATTCAACATCTAACGAATATAGTTTGGCTTATACTGCAAATAATGATTGGGTATAATTTAATACTCCCTTTTATTCTGTTATTGGTGTATTTGATAATGAGACCTAAAAAAAATTATGGCTATAATTCTATTAATATAGGTCAGGAGGCAGATTATGCTATTATTGTAACAGCTTATGAACAAACCAGTTTATTAGCAGGGGTGGTAGCTTCCATTCTAAAACTTAAATACAGTAATTATTTAATTTATATTGTAGCAGACAATTGTGATATCTCTACCTTACATTTTGAAGACGAAAAAGTGATTGTATTAAGGCCAGAAGAAGTGTTATCTAGTAATACAAGATCTCATTTTTATGCCATTAATCGCTTCAAACGCAATCATGAACGATTGGCGATTATTGACAGTGACAACTTAGTAGATCCCAATTTTTTAAATGCATTAAACTATTATTTTGATCAAGGGTATTATGCCGTGCAGGGATTAAGAGATGCCAAAAACCTAGATACTTTATATGCTTGTTTAGACGCCGCAAGAGATATATACTACCATTTCTATGATGGCAAATTATTGTTTTCAGTTGGATCTTCTGCAACTTTAGCTGGATCTGGAATGGCTTTTACTACAAGATTGTACAAAGAGTGCTTAGCTCATCAAGATATTGTTGGGGCAGGGTTTGATAAAATTCTGCAAAAAGAAATAGTGAATAGGGGATATAGAATTGCCTTTGCAGAAGGGGCAATAGTAAATGATGAAAAAACATCAAAATCAGATCAATTGGTGAACCAACGAGCTAGATGGATTAACACTTGGTTTAAATATTTTACTTTTGGCTTCACGCTTTTAGGAAAGGGTGTAGTCAGGAGAAATATTAATCAATTTCTTTTTGGACTGATTTTACTCAGGCCACCGCTGTTTATTTTCTTGCTATTGGGGCTTATTTGCTTGATGATCAATCTCATATTTAATCCAATGCTTGCGATGATTTGGATGATTGGGTTTATACTTTTTGTAATTGGTTTTTTTCTTGCATTGGTAATAAATAAAACCAATCCTAAAATTTATCAGTCGCTTTGGGGGATACCTAAGTTTATTTATTTTCAAATTCTATCATTGTTCAAAGTTAGAAATGCAAATAAACATTCTGTTGCTACTAAGCACTTTCATGAAGAGAAATCGAATAAATAATTATTGAAGTATGACCGATTTGTACAAAAGTTTTCTTCAGCAATTTGCACAGTATATAATGGGGTATAAAAAATATCTGATTTTATTTGGCATTTATCAAGTTTACAAGTACAGATTATTGAGGCAAGACAAAGAGCTAAAATATTTTATCCATTTAATTGGCAAGTCTAATTCAGATATAGTAATTGATGCAGGAGCGAATATTGGGTACACTTCTATTATTTTTTCTAAGTGGATGCCAAATGCAAAAATTATTGCTTTTGAGCCAGTGAAAATTCACACCGAAGTGATGGGTATGCTGGTTAAATATTTTAAAATTACTAAAATAGTAATTCGTCAAATGGCATTGGGCAATAAAACAATGAATACCACTATGGTTACTCCTGTGCTTAGTGGTGTTAAAAAACAAGGGTTTAGTTTTGTTAAGGGGGAAGTATATGCAGATAAGCCCGATGCTTTTACTGGTATTGAAGAGGTAGTATATATGTCTACTTTAGATTCCTTATTACTTAACCATACTCAACAAAAAATAGCAGCTATAAAAATAGATGTAGAAAATTATGAAGTATTTGTTCTAGAGGGAGCTGCAAAATTAATTGCCACTTATCAACCCATTGTATTTGCAGAATTATGGGAAAATGAGCGAAAATGGCAGTGTATTGAATTGATGAAAACTTATGGGTACACGGTAAATATATTGGTAAAAAATCAGTTAGTAGCTTATACGGAAGGATCTGCGCTTAACTATTTTTTTCTACCCAAAGTAGTAGCTACCCAACCAACCTAATTAGAATGAAAGTAAATGCATCCATACCAAAGCGCAATCCTAACGAGCAAAAAGAATATGAGCGTAAACAAGTGGAGAAATTTTCTAAGTGGGCTGCAATTTTATTTTCTTTTATAACCGTTTTTTATTTTTTCTTTAAACTATTGTTTCTTTAATGAATGAAAAAAAATCGATAGTATATCTGGGATCAGCTACTAGGAAAAGCTTTTCTGTAAAGTCAAAATTATCTGATTTTTTTATCAGTAAAAAGATTGCAGGGTTTGGTGGATTCCTCTTTTTACTCTGTTGTTCTTTATTTTTTTCTTTTGCAATTTCAAAGTATGGGCTTATTCCTGGCGTTCTCTTCCTCGGTGCTATTGTAGGAATTCCATTTGTTTATGGAATTACTGTTTATCCAAAGTTTGGAATAATGGTATTTATTTTTCTGGCTAATTTAATAATGTGGATACTTAGGATGGGTCTTAATTTTCCTTTGGGAACTTTAATGGATGCCATGGAAGTTTTTTTAATATTGGGATTTTTTATTCAGCAAAAAAGAAAAAGCGACTGGGGGCTGTTAAAAGGGCCCATTTCTGTTGTTATTTTAATATGGATCGCATTTAACTTAATTGAAGTTATAAATCCTGCCGCTGAATCGCGGCTTGCGTGGGTATATACCATCCGATCGGTGGCAGTAATTATGTTAATGTATTTTATTTTTGTTTATAATATTAGAACCAAAGAATTTATTAAAACCATTTTGAAGATCTGGTTGGCTATGTCTGTATTTGGTGCTTTGTACGGACTAAAACAACAGTTTTTTGGCTTTGCAGGTTTTGAGGAAAGATTTGTACATTCTGATCCCAACTTAGAGCAGTTGCTATTTATTGGAGGTCAGTGGCGGAGGTTTTCTATATATAGCGATCCTGTAGCATTCTCATACAATATGGTAAACTGTAGTTTGCTTTGTATTGGTTTAATTACAGGGCCGCTAAAACCCTATAAGCGGGTTATATTAGGAATTTGTGCATTTATTTGCTTATGGTCTATGCTTTATTCAGGTACAAGAGGGGCATTTGCATTGCCACCTGTAGTAATGATATTATTAGTGATATTGAAATTCAATAAGCAAATAATGACGGCAGCCATCATTGGAGCTATTGGTATGATAGTACTTATTTTTATGCCCACATCAAATCCTACCATTTATCGTTTTCAAACTGCATTTAAGCCATCGGATGATGCTTCTTTTAATGTTCGAAAAATGAACCAGAAAAGAATTCAACCTTATATTCAAAGCCATCCCATAGGTGGGGGTTTAGGGTCTACTGGTATTTGGGGACAGCGATTTGCCCCTAACTCATATTTGGCGAATTTCCCACCTGATAGTGGTTATGTAAGGGTGGCTGTTGAGCTGGGGTGGCTTGGATTATTCATTTTTTGTTGCTTTATATTTACAATATTGAGGGTGGGCATTATTAATTATTTTGCTATAAAAGATCCCGAGTTGAAATCATACTGTTTAGCAATGTTATTGATAGCTTTTTCATTGCATATTGGTAACTATCCGCAGGAAGCACTTGTTCAGCTTCCATCAAGTGTTTATTTTTATTTAGTAACCGCATTAATTGTTGTAACAAAACGTATTGATGACGAGCAACAAACACAACTTAAAAGCAAATTTGTATGATTGTTAATAGAGATATAGTGATTGTAGGACAGCAGCCTTGGGACACAGAAATAGGCAGTAATTGTAAGAATATTGCAGTTGAATTTAATAAATATAATCGGGTATTATATGTGAATGCTCCTTTGGATAGGTTTACCATGCTTAAAGGAAAGGGCAATATAAAAATTAAAAAAAGAATAGATATATCCAAAGGCAAAGAAGCCTCATTAATAAGTATTGGAAAAGATTTTTGGAATTTGTATCCAAAAACTATTGTAGAGTCAATAAATTGGATTGCGAACAAAAAAATATTTGAAGCCCTCAACTTCATTAATAATCGTAGGTTGGCAAATAATATTCAAGAGGCTATGAATAAGTTGGGCTTTGAAAATATTATTTTATTTAATGATAATGATATATTTCGTTCCTACTATTTAAAAGAGTTATTAAGTCCTCATATCAGTGTTTATTACTCAAGAGATTATATGCTGGCTGTAGATTATTGGAAAAAACATGGCGAAAAATTAGAGCCGCTCTTGATTGCTAAAAGTGATTTATGTGTTGCAAACTCTACCCACTTAAGTAACTATTGCAAACAATACAACCCTAATTCTTTTTATGTAGGTCAAGGATGTGATTTAACTATTTTTTCGAACTATAAGGAAGAAGAGCTTCCGAAAGATGTGAAAGATATTCCTTATCCTAGACTGGGTTATATAGGGGCATTGTTAAGCCTAAGGCTAGATATAGATTTATTGGTGTCAATTGCCAAAGAAAAACCAGAGTGGAGTTTGGTATTGGTTGGTCCAGAAGATGATGCATTTAAGAAAAGCGAATTACATCAATTAAAAAATGTATTTTTTTTGGGGGCAAAGCCATCAGAAGAATTGCCATCCTATATAGCATCTTTTACCATTTGCATCAACCCTCAAGTGTTAAGTGAAGTTACCATTGGCAATTATCCTAGAAAAATTGACGAGTACTTAGCAATGGGGAAGCCAGTTGTTGCAACAAGTACTCCATTCATGGAAGCTGTATTTAGTGAATTTACTTATTTGGGCAATGATGCCAACAACTATATTCGGTTATGCAGTAAAGCCATGCAAGAGGATAATGAATATAAACAAAAAGAAAGGATGGCATTCGCAAGCACGCATACTTGGGAAAATAGCGTATTTCAAATATACCAAGCAATTCACACGGTTGCCATACAGCAAAAAAAAATGATCGTGTAACGCTTGTGTAGGAATTGAACAGAACAGTAGAATTTTAAATCAATGTATAAAAGAAAAATATATCATATTGTAGCCACTTCCGATGAGTATTATATGGTATTATTGGCTGCATTGATTAAGTCGCTTGAGCAAACCGTAAATGCTGATATCGGCATCTGTTTTCATATTATTGAGGTGAATTTGAGTGTTGAGGTAAAGCTAAAAATGGAGCAGAGCATAGATGCAGAAAAAATTGATATTCGATGGGTGAAATTATCCAACTCGCTATTAAACCAATTTAAACTTCCACTTGATTGGAGTTCCTATCCGCAAAATATATACATGCGGTTATTGATTCCGTACATATTAGATGCAGCAATTAAAAGGGTACTCTATTTGGATGTAGATATGGTAGTTTTAAACAATATAGCCGAAGTGTTTGAAACAGATTTGGGAGGGGCAATCATTGCTGCGGTAAAGGACCAACGGGTGAGTAGCTTTGGTCACTCTTGGGGCGGAATAAAAAACTATAAGATGTTGGGCTTGTCGCCAGATTTACCTTATTTTAATACCGGGTTATTGTTGATTGACATTGATGGGTGGAGATCGTTTGAGGTAACAAAAAAAGTATTTGAATGTATCAGTAAAAATAAAAAGTATGCAAATTATCCGGATCAATATGGGTTAAATGTGGTACTTGCTCAAAAGTGGAAATCGCTAGATCCAAGGTGGAATTACTTTAGTTGTGGGGATCATTCTAGTCCTTTTATAGTTCATTTTGTAGGGCGAAAACCTATATTTTCCGCTTACAATGGAAATTCACACTATAAGCAATTATTTTTCGGATATTTGAAAGATACCCAATGGTATGATTTAGTTGCCATTAGTGAGTTAGATCGATACAAGCAAAAATTAAGTATCATTTTATCTAAGCTAGTGCAAATAACCCAAAAGTTGAAACAGGTATGCTATGATAAAAAAAGCACTCGAGAAACTTAAAAACAAGCATTTTATGTCCCTTGCTGGGAATGGGGTAATGGCAATGCTTGCAATGGTAACTGTGGCTATTTTATATAGGGCTCTTCCTGTAATAGATATTGGGCAATGGGTGATGTATCAAACCGTTTATGTTTTATTAGACACCTTTCGTACGGGATTTTTACAAGTAGCACTGATTAAGTTTTATACAGGCACTGAAAAAGAAAGAGCCAAAGAAGTATTGGGGTCTGTTTGGTTTTTGGCCATACTCATTACGTTGGTATTAGCAGGAATTAATATAGCATTTGTGCCCTTTCTTTCTTTTTTTAAAGATTCTGCACTCTTATTCACCATTCATTGGTTTGGCTTAACATTTATTGCGTCTTTGCCTTCAAGTATTGCATCGTGGATACTTCAAGCAGATCAGCGATTTGACCGGTTATTAATTTTGCGAATCATCAATCAAGGCGGTTTTATTCTGGGTGTAATTTTATTAATTCTTTTTGATCAAATGAATTTGCAAACCTTATTTATGGTGAATTTGATTACCAATGTTTTGGCAAGTGTAATTTGTTTGTTATTGGGATGGTCTGCTGTAAAAAGTTTTATGTATAGAACCAAACTAGCAATAGCAGAAATTTATCATTTTGGAAAATATAGTGTGGGAACCACCATAAGTGCCAATATGCTTAGGAGTGCAGATACATTTATCATTAGTTATATGCTGGGCGCTGGTGCAGTGGCCATTTATAATTTACCAGGCAGGTTGATGGAGATTATTGAAATTCCTTTGCGTAGTACATTAGCTACGGCCATGTCTTCTTTGGCAATGGCTTTTAATAAAGGCAAACAGATAGAAGTAGGTTATATCCTAAAAAAATATGCAGGAACACTCACGCTTATTTTTGTTCCAGTAGCATTGGGGGTATTGCTATTTGCAGATGTAGCAATTTCAATGTTAGGGGGAGGCAAATACACTTCTACTGAAGCAGCTAATGTGTATAGAATTATGATGATTTTTGCCGTATTCTATCCCATAGATAGGTTTATAGCGGTAACGCTTGATATTGTTCATCAGCCCAAAGCCAACTTTATAAAAGTAACATTAATGCTGTTGGTGAATATAATTGGGGATATTACTGGAATTTATTTGTTCAACAATCTGTATGGGGTTGCTCTGGCAACCGTATTGCCACTCTGTGTGGGAATCTTCTATGGATATTTTATTTTGAATAAATTTATACCGTTTAAGTTGGTCGATATTTTTAGGTTAGGATATATACAATTGAGGACTACCCTCCGTAAATTCAATACCCCAAAAACTATTTTGTGAAAGTTGCACACCTAATACTTGCGCATGCCCAACCCATTCAGCTAAAACGATTAATAGATAAGCTTAGCCATGAAGATGCATATTGTTTTGTGCATGTAGATTTAAATGTACAGATCAACATATTTACTGAATTATTTATTACCAATGAAAGGGTATTTTTTATATCCGAACGTGTAGCTATAAAATGGGCTTCTTATAGTTTGGTACAAGCTACCATTAATGGCTTTAAGGCAATAAAATCTGCTGGGCTAAATATAGAATATGTAAACTTATTAAGCGGGCAAGATTACCCTTTAAAGCCCATAAATGAGTTTCATGAATTTTTAACTAATCATCCCAACAAAGCATTTATGCATTGTTTAGATGTGCATACGGAGTGGACGGAAGCAGTTTTACGCTTAGAACAATATCATTTTACTTATTATAGGGAATTTACTGGAAAATATAAGTTGCAGCGTCTTCTTAATAAGCTGGTTCCAAAGAGAAAAATGCCTGAGAATATGATAGCTGTTGGTAGGTCTCAATGGTTTACCATTGCATTTGTTCAGATGGAATACTTGGTTAAAAAAATGGAGCAAAGCAAACGGATAGCTCATTTTTTTAAGCTAACCTGGGCACCTGATGAAATCATTTTTCAAACCTTACTGTTTAATTCAAATTTCAAGTTGAGTATAATTAACGATAATCTGCGTTATATAGATTGGTCGCAAGGAGAAAAAAATCCAAAGTTATTGGTAACTGAAGATTATCGGCTACTCATGAATTCCAATTGCTTTTTTGCTAGAAAGTTCGATCTTAATATTGATGCAAATATTTTAGATTTAATAGATCAAGCAAGCGATAGTAAATCACAGTGAGGATTAATCTTTTTTATCAGTGACTACAAATGCCCTTAGGAAAAAATAAATTCCAATAAATACAATACTCAAAGCTATCAAATCCATCACAGTAAAGCCGTCGTATTCATTAAAATAAAAAAGAGTAGCAATTTCAAACTCTGCTGATGCGGGCGTAATGATTAGCAAAAAACCAACTGTAATAAATAAAATTCCTACAAACGACAGCACAAGTAGCAATGCCCATTTTGAGGCCTGTTTGTGAATATTACTAATTGAGAAGGGGGCTTTTTCTCTCGAAAGCTTATTCATGTTTAGTGTGATTGCTTCACATGGGTTTTCAGAAAGGATCTCCGGAGTGATGGATTTGTGGCTTGTTCCGTAAGCATAATTCAGTGTGGCTAAGAATTTATTTTCAAGTTCAACAGCCTTTTGTTTACTCACTGGCTGTTTTTCTAGTTCCGAAAGAAATTCGGCAAATAGCTTATCTAGTGTAGTGCTGTACGCTCTTTCTTGCTTCATTCTTAGCTAAATTTTACATTCTGTGCTAATTTAAATAAATTACAGCATCTAAAGGGAATTTAGTGAAAGCTCATTTTAAGAAAATTAGTTTGCCAACTGAGAATACACTTAAATAACTAAAAGGGAATATATGAAATTGGTTTCAATTATAACAGTAAATTACAATCACAGCCACGTTACAGATGCGCTATTAGATTCTATTTTATTGGAGAATGCGTATCCAAATATTGAAATAATAGTTGTTGACAACAATAGCAGTATTAATCCGGTTCCAGATTGGGAGCTGAAATATCCTTCGGTATTCTTTATTCGAGCTGCTACCAATTTGGGCTTTGCAGGGGGAAATAATTTGGGAATAGTAAAGGCTTCGGGGGAGTATTTATTTTTTGTAAACAATGATACGGTAGTTACAAAAAATTTAGTGTCAACTTTAGTAAATACGCTAGAAATGCATCCTATGATTGGCGTAATTTCCCCCAAACTATTGTATTATGATCATCCAACCATGCTTCAATATGCGGGGTATAGCAAGATGAATTATTATACCGCTAGAAACACTTGTATTGGTCAGTTTGAGCCAGATAATGGGCAATACGATCAATTAAATGGGGCGACTGGGTTTCCGCATGGGGCAGCCATGATGCTAACAAAAAGAGCGATTGATCGTGTAGGTATGATGGCCGAAAATTATTTTTTATATTATGAAGAATTAGATTGGGCAGAACGAATAAGAAAAGCAGGCATGGAGATTTGGGTGAATATGCAAGCAACCATCTATCACAAAGAATCTATTTCTGTAGGCAAGCAAAGTGCATTAAAAGTGTATTTTATGAATCGCAATAGAATATTATTTATTCGTAGAAATGCCCACACAATCCCCAAACTATTTTTTTACATTTATTTCATCACAATTGTGGCTCCAAGAAATATATTTAGTTATTGGAAAGCAGGGGAGTTTGGCTTTATAAAGCAGTTGGGGAGGGCAATTTGGTGGAATATCACCCATTCGGTAAATAGTAATGAACTGGGATTCAAAGCATAAATTTGCAATATGGAAATAATATTTTGGGCAGCTATTTTTATCATTTTTTACACATATATCGGGTATGGACTATTACTGTTTCTGCTAATAAAAGTAAAAAAAATAGTGGGAGCTATGCGGCAGGTGCCGCAGGTGGGCTATACGCCTACAGTAACCGTAATTGTAGCCGCCTATAATGAAGCGTATATCATTGAAGAAAAAATACTAAACTCATTGGCATTGGAATATCCAGTAGACAAAATTCGTTTTATTTTTATTACGGATGGCTCTACAGATTCAACCAATGAAATCATTTTAAAATATCCTATAATAACTGGAATGCATCGGCCTGAAAGAAGTGGTAAAATTGCTGCCGTACATCGTGCTATGCTTGCTATACAATCTGAAATTGTTGTATTTACAGATGCAAATACCATGCTAAATAAAGAAGCCATATTGTATTTGTGTAGGCATTATGCCGATGCAACAGTTGGGGCAGTAGCAGGGGAGAAGCGGGTTCAAATAGAGGATCATGCCGATGCAACAGCTGGGGAAGGATTTTATTGGAAATATGAATCGAAGTTGAAAAAATGGGACTCAGAGCTTCACTCAGTAGTAGGGGCTGCGGGAGAATTGTTTAGTATCAGAACCAAGTTATATGAACCAGTGGCATCAGATACCATTTTAGATGATTTTATGATTTCAATGAATATTGCATTAAAAGGATTTAGGATAGTGTATGAGCCAGAAGCGTATGCACTAGAAAAAGCGTCTGCTGATACGGGTGAAGAATTGAAACGAAAAATCAGAATCGCTGCGGGGGGGGTGCAGTCTACTATAAGGCTTAAATCATTATTACTCCCTTTTAAACAACCCATACTTAGTTTTGAATTTATAAGTCATAGAATTTTGCGATGGGTGGTAACACCTTATTTAATGTTAGTCGTTGTGGTTTTAAATGGTATGCTGCTTGTTAGATATGGTTTTTACTCTATCTATGGACTGATAGCGATAGCGCAATTTTTTTTCTATGGAGCTTCATTTTTGGGGTGGCAATTAGCAAAGAAACAAGTGAAAGTGAAAATGTTTTTTATACCTTATTATTTTTGCTTGATGAATTATGCGGTTATTGCCGGCTTATTTCGGTATTATTTTGGCACGCAAACTGTGCTTTGGGAAAAAGCTAAAAGAAAATAATTTAACTTTTAAAATAGCCCGTTTTTTTGCATTAATATTTGTACTTTTATTCTAAAATCCAGCCAATGATTAATAAAATTCTTTGTGTAGATGATGATAGTATTTCTCTTACTATTTCTAAACTTCTGCTCAAAAGAACTGGTTTTGCAGACCAAGTTGTTACAGCGGTTGACGGTAGTGATGCAATTGACTATTTCAAAGAGCTATTTGCATCAAGTTCAAATGTGCTAGATGAAGTGCCTACTTTAATTTTATTAGACATTAATATGCCCGTAATGAATGGCTGGGAATTTCTGGAAGCCTTTGTTGTTGAGTTTGCAGATAAATTGCCCAATACTAGGGTAATTATACTTTCTTCAACTATTGATCCTGAAGATTTTTCAAGGGCAAAAAAATTTCCTGTAGTGGCACAATTTGTGAGCAAACCTCTTAGTGTTGAGAATTTAGAAGAATTGAAGGAAAATGAATTCGTGAAGCCTTTTTTTAAATAAAGCTTCATGAATTCATTTTATTTTTTTAAGTAAGCAACAATTTGTTGATATACTGGGCTGCTTAGCGGAACATTTGGCATTCGGAGATGGTTGCTTATCAGCAATTGCTCTACCATAAAAGCTTTAACTCCAGCTGGATTGTTTTCAACAAACATGAGCTCATAAGCTTCCATGAGTTGGTCGTTCAATTGTTTTGCAATGGTAAATTCATGCTTTAGGCAGTGGCGAACCATATCTCCAAAAGCTTTCGGGAAAGCATTGGCAGCAACACTGATTACTCCATCCATTCCAGCTGCTATTTGCGGCAATGCAAGTGCATCATCACCGCTGATTACTAAAAAATTATCAGGCTTGTCTTTTAAAATTTGCATACATTGGCCCATATCGCCACTGGCTTCTTTAATACCTATTATGCCCTCTATTTCATGGGCAATTCTAAGGGTTGTAGCCGTAGTTAAATTTCTGCCTGTTCTGCCAGGTACATTGTATAACAAAATGGGCAGGGGAGAAGCCGATGCAATCATCTTGTAATGCTGGTAAATTCCTTCTTGTGATGGCTTATTATAATAGGGGGATGCACTTAGAATTGCGGATGCTTTTTCTAGTGGAAAGTGGGTTAAATCATGAATTAAATCTGCGGTATCGTTGCCCCCAATCCCAACAACAACTGGCAGTTTACCCGCAACTGTATCATACGTAAAATTTAAAATTTCTATTTTCTCGGGATTGGTTAACACCGGAGTTTCTCCAGTAGTTCCTAAGGTTACTAGGTATTCAACTTTGCTTTCAATCATTGTGTTGATTACGCGGCCAAGTGCATCAAAATCAACCTGATTTTTTTCATTAAATGGCGTAATCAATGCTACCCCTGTGCCCACTAATTTTTCTTGTAAATTCATCCCCCTGTATTTTTTAAACTTTAATTGTAATTATAATTAATTGGTTGTAATAGTTTCTTCCCAAAATCCCATTTTACCATATTTTTCAATACGGTTATTGGTTCTTTCTGATGCTGATAAGGGCGTTAACTCATCAATAGATTTAATGAGGTATGTCTTAAGAATGTCAGCAGCTTCTTGGTAATTCCAATGTGCGCCCCCTAAGGGTTCGTGAACTATTTCGTCTACTAAGCCAAATGATTTCATATCGGTAGCTGTAAGTCGAAGTTGTTCGGCGGCTATTTCTTTTTTATCCCAACTGCGCCATAAAATAGAGCTACAGCTTTCTGGTGAAATAACGGTATACCAAGTATTTTCCATCATTAGTACTTTATCGCCAACGCCAATTCCGAGCGCACCACCACTGGCACCTTCTCCAATAATTACTACAATTACAGGTACTTTTAATCGAATCATTTCATAAATATTCCGAGCAATTGCTTCACCCTGACCACGTTCTTCTGCTTCCAAGCCTGGGAAAGCCCCCGGCGTATCAATGAGGCAGATTACAGGTTTATTGAATTTTTCGGCCAATCGCATTAGGCGTAATGCTTTGCGGTATCCTTCTGGGTTAGCCATACCAAAATTTCTAAGTTGTCGCATTTTGGTATTCACGCCTTTTTGCTGACCAATCATCATTACAGTTCTTCCTTCTAGTTCGGCAAAGCCACCAACCATAGCTTTATCGTCTTTTACGTTTCTATCTCCGTGTAGTTCTACAAAATTGGTTGTCATGTTTTGAATATACTTAAGGGTATATGGTCGGTCTGGGTGGCGACTGAGCTGTACCCTTTGCCAAGGGGTAAGGTGCTGGGTTATTTCTTTTCTTTTTTCAAGAATAGCATCTTCCAATTGTTGCAGCGTAGCGGTATAATCTATTTTAGGATTTTTCTCTGAGAGCTTTTTAGCGTCGTCAATTTGTTCGTAGAGTTCTTTGATGGGATTCTCAAAATCAAGAAATTGTCTATGGGGGTATTGAGGCATTTTGTTCAATTAAGATGGTAAAAATAGGGATTGCTTTTTTTTTTGAAAAGATTTGTTTCAAAAACCCTTTTCCCCTTATCTTTGCCCTCCCTAAAAAACCTCATTGGGTTAACAAGGAACGGATCGGTAGTTCAGTTGGTTAGAATGCCGCCCTGTCACGGCGGAGGTCGCGGGTTCGAGTCCCGTCCGGTCCGCAAAGATAAAATATCGGAGTTCTTATGGGTCGCTACTTTCAGCGACCCATCTGTTTTTTAGGGAGTCAGCGTTCACCTCATTACGTGTTAATTACTGCCAAAAATAGGAACTCAAATTGGGGCATTTATAAAAAATTAGATTATTACAAGTGGTGCTGCCCATCCAATAGAGTCTAAGTTTCCAGTAACAATTTTGGGCGGCTCTAAGGAACTGACCACTTTTATTTGTATTTTAGTTGCCCAAGAGTAATCAAATTATTAAACCAATGCTTATATTATGGGGAAATTAACTTTAGCTGCCTGTATTATAAGCATCTTAGGATTTATCCAGCCCTTTAAAAAAAACATAGAAGCTGGTTCTAAAAAAAGTAACTCGCTTCGCATATTTTGGAAAGATAATTTACTCACTATTTCGGATGATACATTATCAGGTAAAAAAATTGAAATTTTATACCTAGAAGCTTTTTGTAAAACCAATTCAACGAACCAAAACTGGGAAGAAACCACCATTCCCCATAAAACAGAGTTGGTTTTTGCTGACGAAAAGAATACCCATATCAAACTCAGAACCCTCGTAGAACCCGATATAGAAGTTACGCATGATATTCGGGTTAAAAAAGACGAAGTAGCATTCAATCTTGTGCTCCAAAATAAAGGAAAGAAAAGGAGAGATATTGAATGGTTTCAACCTTGTATTCACGTTGATAATTTTACCAATCGTAATCAGGAAAATTACACTTCACGTTGTTTTATCTTTACTAAATCAGGGTTAACTACCTTAAATAAAACACAGCATACAGAAGAAGCTATTTATAAAGGAGGACAGGTTTATGCACCCCAAGGCATCAATCTAAACGATGTTAACCCTCGTCCGCTTAGTCCCGATAAGCCAATTAATGGTTTGATAGGGTGTTTTTCAGATGATGATAAATATCTCATGGCCACTGCGTGGGATAATTACCAAGAATTATTCCAAGGTATATTTGTTTGTATTCATAGCGATCCCAGAATAGGCGGATTGAAAGCTGGTGAGGTAAAGAAAGTAAGCGGTAAAATTTACTTCCTAAAAAATGATCCTGAAAAATTACTTCAACGCTATCATCGTGATTTTTCTAAAACAAAATAACCACTCTCTGCCTTCCATTTCTAAAATTTCCCTAAATATTTCAATTTACAGTCCCCAATTTCAAATTTTAGCTATAATAAGTTATGTTTGCCCGTGTTTAAAAATCAGAACCAATATGCAGTTTAATAAGATCAATAATATTACGGGTTGGGTAGTGTTCTTAATTGCCAGCATTGTTTATATCCTTACGGCCGAAGCAGGTGGTAGCTTTTGGGATTGTGGTGAATTTGTAAGTAGCTGTTATAAGCTACAAATTCCCCATCCTCCGGGAGCTCCTTTATTTGTAATTCTAGGTAGAATTTTCATTGTGATTTTTGGAGATAACCCACTCAATGCTGCCAAAGCAGTGAATATGATGAGTGCTTTATCCAGCAGTTTTACCATTTTATTTCTGTTCTGGACCATCACCCATTTTGCGCGTAGAATCATGGATATTAAAACCAGTTCCCTACCTACCGCTTACCAAGTATGGATGATTATGGGTGCTGGGGTAGTAGGTGCATTGTCTTACACTTTCAGTGATTCATTTTGGTTTAGTGCGGTGGAAGGTGAAGTATATGCACTCTCTTCTTTTTTCACTGCCATCGTTTTCTGGGCCATCCTTAAATGGGAAAACCAAGCCGATGAGCCTGGCGCGGATAAATGGATTGTGTTCATATTTTTTATGATGGGCCTTTCTATTGGGGTTCACTTACTCAATCTACTCACCGTTCCTGCCATTGTAATGGTGTACTATTTCCGCAGAAGAGAAACCTTTAATTATACGGTGGTGCGTTCTTGGTTTATCCGTATTGCAGCCATAGGAGGTGCTTTGGCTTTTGTGGTAGCATTAATTGCTGGGGCAGCTGATGCGGGTGAGAATATGGCTATGGATGGTACTATTGCGGGTCTCGTTATTTTAGGTACTGTTATGGCTATTGGGTTATTATTCGCCGTAGAAAAATTCAATCCTAAAAACAAAGCTTATTTTGGTGGAGTATATATTTTCTTCCTCATTGGCTGCGCTGTTACTGGCATTATTCAAGTAGGGGTGATTCAGTATTCAGTTAAATTGGCGGGCTCTTTTGACCGATGGTTTGTAAATGGAGCGGGCATGCCTTTCTTCACTGGCTTTGCCATTTTTTTCTGCCTAGTGGCCGCCGCCATCTGGTATGGTTTGCATATTGCCGCTAAAAAGCTATGGCCTTATCTTACGCTGGCCATCTGGTGTATTGCCTTTATGTTTATTGGCTACAGCACTTATTTAACTACCATGATCCGCAGTACTGCCAACCCCTCCGTTGACATGTATAATGTAGATAATCCAATGAGCTTGGTTGGTTATTTGGGTCGGGAACAATATGGTGATTTTCCGTTGTTATATGGTCAAAAATTTACAGCCCAGCCGGTTGATTTGAAGAATACTGGCATGCGTTACCAAAAAGCGCGTGATAAGTATATTGAAGTGGGGCAGGATAAAAAATATGTGTACGCAGCGGAAGACAAAATGCTTTTCCCCCGTGTTTGGGATGCCAGCGACGATCAATACCATGCGTACTATTATGCTAGTTTTTTAAATATTCCTAAGTTAAAAGACGGTACTTATGAGCGGGCGCCCAACCAAGCGGATAATATTAAATTCTTTGGAGGCTATCAAGTCTACTGGATGTATTTGCGCTATTTTATGTGGAATTTCTCTGGTAAGCAAAACGATATCCAAGGGGTTTATACTGGGAATGTTCGTGATGGCAACTGGATAACAGGAATTTCCTTTATTGATAATCTTATTTACGGCGATCAAAGTCAACTGCCCGATTCCCTCAAAAAGAACAAAGCCAATAATAAATTATTTGCCCTTCCTTTTATATTGGGATTGATTGGCTTTTTCTACCACCGTAAAAAACGTGGCGATGATGCTTTCAGTAATTTACTGATGTTTTTCTTCACTGGCTTTGCTATTGTACTCTACCTCAACCAAGCGGGTAATCAACCCCGTGAGCGTGATTATGCGTATGTAGGCAGCTTCTATGCTTTTGCTGTTTGGATAGGATTGGGGGTGATGGGCATTGCTTCTTTTTTACAGAAAAAACTCAATGCAACTTCAGCTGCCGCATTGGCTACTCTTGTTTGCCTCTTAGCCGTGCCTGCGGTAATGGCGCAACAGGAATGGGATGATCATGATAGAAGTAAGAAAGTATTGTCGAGAGACCTGGCCAAAGATTATTTAGAAAGCTGCGCACCCAATGCCATCCTTTTCACTTTTGGCGACAACGATACCTATCCCCTTTGGTATGCCCAAGAAGTAGAAGGCATTCGCCCCGATATTCGGGTGATTAATTACAGCTTGTTGGGAATTGACTGGTATATTAATGAACTCCGATACAAAGTAAACCAGAGTGCGCCTATCGACGTGATTTGGTCGGCCGAGCAAATTGAAGGTTCTAAGAGAGATTATGCCATGTATCGTCCCAAACCCAATATTCCAGAAGATAGGTTCTATGATTTATTCGATTTAATGAAGAACTATGTGGGCAGTGATGATAGAACTAAAATGGAAGACAGGGGCAATGGCGAACCACTGAGTACATTCCCTGTTCGTAAATTCTCTGTGCCGGTAGATAAGGCTTTGGTATTGGCTAATAAAACGGTTAACCCTACCGATAGTGTGGTTAATGAAATGCGTTTTGAACTGCCTAAATCTTCTATGATGAAGAATGATATGGCCGTTCTGAATATTATTGCTGCCAACAAATGGAATCGCCCCATCTATTTTACCAACCCTCAAATTGAATTGGGCTTTGATCAATTTCTTAGAAGAGATGGATTGAGTCACCGTTTGATTCCTGTACAAAATTCAAGGGTTAATACCGATTGGATGAAAGACAAAGCAATGAATGTATTTGCTGCGGGTAATGCGGATATTAAAGGCGTTTATTTTGACGAAGAAAATCGCAGACACCTTAACAGTATCCGCTCTGCCTACGCTGATTTGGCCATTGATCTTGCCAATACGGGCAGAAAAGAAGAAGCCAGAAAAGTATTAGAGAAAGTAGATAAGATGATGGATGAAGATAATTTCTCCTACGGCATGGTAAGCAGGGGTAATATGCATAACCGGAATTCTATAATGTTCCTCGAAGCTTGTTATATGGCCGATGCAAAAAAATTAATTGATAAAGTTGAAAAGTCTGTAAACAAAGATTTAAAACAACAAATTCAATATTATGATTCACTAGAGGGAATGAAAGCAGAGTTAATGGCCGACGAGAAACGCATTGCCGAAGGCTATTTGGATGGATTAGAACGAATGAAAACGGTGTACAATCCCGCCATACAAATTCCAGGTAAATTAATGGCACCCAAAACCAGCGGTGCTAATTAAAACTAATTCTTAAAGCGTTGGGTTCTCCCAACGCTTTTTTTTGTTGAACCTATTTCATTTTCTATTGTTTTAATTGATATGCTGGGTTACCGATTCATACCATTCAATCCCAACGAGCAAGCGGGCACTAAGTTTGAACAATTGCTAGATGTATTTATGCAATTGCTAAACTATACTAGTGGTGATGCTGCCGAAGCACTTCAATGGATGAATGAGCTTGATCAAAAATTCAAGCTTACCAACGATGATTATGGCATGGGTGATTTTATTGAAGACCTAAAGCAAAATAATTACCTTAAAGAGAATGATGCAGATGGAAGTTTCACCATCACTGGAAAATCAGAACAAACCATCCGTAAGAAAAGCCTAGAAGAAATTTTTGGTAAATTAAAGAAATCGAAGCAGGGCAGTCACCAGACTTTCAAGCAAGGTCAAGGCGATGAATTGAATGCAGATACCCGACCTTTTCAATTTGGTGATATGCTGGAGCAAATAGATTTTACCGAAAGCATCCGCAATGCACAAATTAGCAGGGGAGTGGCTTCGTTTTCTATGCAAGAAGACGATTTGCAAATTCGCGAAAGCGATTTTAAAACCCAGACTTCCACCGTATTAATGATTGATATCTCTCACTCCATGATTTTGTACGGCGAAGATAGAATTACGCCCGCCAAAAAAGTAGCCATGGCATTGAGCGAACTCATCACCACCAAATACCCTAAAGACACCATTGATATTGTTGTATTTGGCAATGATGCTTGGCGTATTGAAATTAAAGACCTGCCCTATTTAAAAGTAGGGCCTTATCATACCAATACCGTAGCAGGTTTGGAGTTGGCAATGGACTTGCTTCGAAGAAGAAAAAATGCCAACAAACAAATTTTTATGATTACCGATGGAAAGCCCACTTGCCTAAAAATTGGTAAACAATATTATAAAAACAGTTTTGGACTAGATCGTAAAGTAGTGAACCGTTGCATTAATTTGGCAGCCCAATGCAAGAAATTAAAAATTCCAATCACTACTTTTATGATTGCATCCGATCCCTATCTGCAAAATTTTGTACAAGAATTCACCGAGATGAATAATGGGAAAGCTTTTTTTGCTTCCTTAGATAAACTAGGGGCTTTTGTATTTAAAGATTTTGAAAGCGGTAAAAGAAAAATGGTTTATTAATACATCTCCCCTACTAAAAATAAATATGGATATCGAACAAATAAATACCCTAGCAGCATTAAAGAAAAGTGGCTACCAGCCTAAGTCAGTTAAAGAAGAAGTGCGAAATAATCTTATTCAAACCATCCGCAATAAAGAAAATCCTTTTACGGGTATTATGGG
>JAAFJB010000130.1 GCA_013297995.1 Chitinophagales bacterium
CGCTGGTTATCCTATTAACAAAATACAAGAACTACTACCTCAAAACTGGAAGCAACCCCAAAATAATTAGAGGGGTCAGCATCCCGGAATATTATTTTGCGATAAGGGTATTGGTGGGGGGCTTACTCAACCTCAGCTATTTTTTGATGCAATAGATTTAATAATTCAGCTTTAGAAATTGAGCGATTTTCTATATCACCACTATCCAATGCTCTTTGTACAAAATGATTAAAATGTAAGGGAATATCTTTTTTTATATACCATTCCAAATCAAACCAATCTCTACCTTTCACCCTATTCTTCCACTTTCTAAACAACAAAGCATGAAGTTTACCAGCAAATAAACAAGGCAGTGTAAACGTATTTACGTAAAATGAAAAAGGTTTAATCAATAATTTACTTTCCGTTTCAAAATCTGTTGGCGGCATAGTATCTACTTCTATTTTTATTTTAATAGAAGGGATGATTCCAAGTTTTAATTCTGGAAAGGACTGCTCTAATTTTATTTCTTTCCAAATGGTATCGGTTTTTAGAAAAGCAGAATCAACCGCAGATTCAATTGATTTTTTCTTTTCTATAATACTTACTTGTAAGCCAAGAGAACTAAATTCGTTAATAACGGCATTGAGAAATGGTTTCAATTTGAATGAAGGGTCTTTGGTTAATAAGGAAAAGTCTAAGTCTTCTGAAAACCTAGGTAACCCATAGAAAATTCTCAACGCAGTTCCGCCATAAAATGCAGCATGCTTATAAAACCCAGCTCTGTATAATCCAGCTAATGCAATTTCTTGCAAAATCTCCCGCATTGCGTTATTCGTTTCACCAATTGATTGGGCTTGATAGCTTTCTAACCATTGTTTAAGCATTTGCTTGAATTGTTTTTAGTAGTACTTGCAAGCTTTTTGGTTTGGAGCAATATTTTATGCAATCAGCAATAATAGAATGCTGCATTTTATATATTGCATCCATATTCATTCGTTGGTCTTCTTCTAAAAATTGAATGGTTTGTTTAATGCTCCTTAAATTTATCCCCGGTGTTTGGATGATTAAATCACAGAGTGCTTTTTCCGCTGTTGCTATTATTATTGTTTGACTCGCAGAAATGCTTACTTGATTCAAGCCTATTCTAAAAGCCTTTGGTTTGCAATGGATGTATTCAAATTTTCCCAACTTAGTATTAACGAATTTTGTTGTTCTAGTAGTAGCACTTTGAACCAACATTACTTTCTCAGGAATCAAACCCCAAAACGAAAGTGCGCTAGAAGCACTAATATAACTAGGGCCATATAAATGATTGGCTACTAAAAAAGAATCGGGGTGGGCTGACTTGATCTTAACCCCTGCCGTATAAAGCCCTCTTTTGATTTGCGCGAGCCATCCATCTTTTACCAGCTCATCAATTTTATCGTATGGTCGCTTATATTTATTTAAAAGCGGCAAAAGCACCTGAGTAGAAATGGGCACTTCAGACATAGCAGCTATAGCTTCCAAAACATTCATACTGTTAAAAATAAGTAGTTAATTCGAATATTTTCCGAATTGAGTATTATTTTATTACATTTTTTATAAGGAAGGTCTTTCGTCGGAACGTCATCACTTTAAAATTTCTCCTGCCCATAATTTCTCTAAAAATATTTTCCAAGGCATCACCCAAATATTGCCCATTAAGCGTTCCAGTGGATCATTGCTCACCACTATTAATTTTTTTGTGTTGTACTCTTCTGAAAAGTGGAGGAGTGATTTTGCATGTCGGGGTTGAACGTTATGGGTACTTTTAACTTCAATAGCCACTTCATGATCGCCTAAGATAAAGTCTACTTCAATTTGAGAAGTAGTTCGCCAGTAAGCAACGGGATAATTGAGGTTACTGTATTTACTATGCGCATACAATTCTTGGTAAATAAAATGTTCAAAGCTATTTCCGAAGGCTTCGCTGCCTATTTCAATTTTGCCTCTTTTTAATAAGTAGTTGGCAATGCCAATATCAAAATAATAAAACTTAGGTGCTTGAATCACCCTTCTTTTAGGTTTTTTTTGAAAGGAAGTAAGAAAGCGGCCAATTAAAGTGTCTTCCAAAATTTGAAAATACTCTTTCACGGTGGGTGCGCTCACACCACATTCGGCTGCAATATTGGTATGGTTAACCATTTCCCCATTGGAGAAGGCAGCGGATTCTAAAAACTGGGAGAAGGCATTAATATTTCTAATTTTTGCTTCGGTAATAATTTCGTCCCTCAGATAATTGCCAATATAAGCTTCAATCATTTTTTTGGGATTATCAGAAAGATAATGGCGAGGCAATAATCCATTGTTGAGGGCTTTTAGCAAGTTAAAGTCGGGAATTTCTGCTTGAATTAAGGGATATAATTCATACCGCAAAGCCCTCCCTCCTAGTAAATTAGCCCCTGATCTAAGTATTTTTCTAGCACTAGAGCCGCTTAAAATAAACTGGGTGTGGTGATTTACCATCAGCCAATGAATTTCATCTAATAGGGCTGGAATTTTTTGAATCTCATCTACAATAACCAAATTGGCGGCAGGGGCAGCCAGAATAACTTCTCTAAATTGATGGGGACTATTTTGGTAGCGAGAAAAAATATCAGACTTTAGTAGATCGAACCAGATAGCATTCGGAAAAAGACTTTTCAACAGGGTGCTTTTGCCAGTTTGCCTAGCACCCCAGAGAAAAAGGCTTTCCTGCCCTGACCCCTCAAAAATCTGTTTCCGTATGATCATAACCTAGATTCTACTTTTAAATAACATGATAATCAAAAGTAGTACTTTTAAATAACATGATAAACTAAAGTAGATTTTCGTCGGAAGGTCATCCGTCTGAACGTCTTTCGTCAGAACGTCGGGGCGTACCCTACCGTAAAACCAGAACAAGGTTTCGCAATTCCATAAATAACGGGCGCAATGTTTGAAAAATGAGCGCTATTTGTCATTTTTAATTATTTATAGGCGCAATATAGCAAAAGCTTGGTATAAAAGAACGTCGGATCGTCATTCGTCGGACTTACCTAGAGTATAAGTGTAAGTAATTGGCAAACAGAAACACTAAGAAATAATACAAAACGCTACAAAGTACCACGAAACCTTTCTATCTTTGCATCTGCTCATCTTACCGTTCGGAAGAAGGAGATTAAAAAACGCTTCACCTTGATGTTAAGCGTTTTTTGCTTTTATAGGATTTCTGGTAATCTTCTTTTGTACTTCTTTTTAAGTTTTTCAACATTTCTACCTTCTAAATAGTATGCAGTTAAAAGATAATACTCCTTCTGGTTTCTGTATGGAGCTAATACTATTACATATTTTTCTGCTTCATCCAAAATATAGGTTCTAATACCTACTCCATCATCGGCAGAAAACACCAATATATTATCCTTTTTCTTTTCATCAATATGATGCTTTACCCAATGTAACCTAAGACTACGATTCAATTCAAATTCTCTTTTCCTCGTTGCATCATCTGTAATTACTGTAGTAAGGTGTGTAAACAAAGTTTGCATTGGAATTGGCTCTCCTTTTACTGGGTTTACTTTTTTATTACGAAAATTAAAGTCCGAATTATCTTCAATATCCCTTTTGAAAATGTCCAATAATAATTTAGTCCTTTTCGATACAGAAAGATAGGCTAATTCTAATAACTGATTATATGTTTTTAATAAATTAAATGGCATTATGATTAATGTAATTCAATAAAAAACAGGTTAAGTTTTTCTTCTATTTTTGGTGTTGATTTTTGTAATTGGTGATTGGAGTGTTTTTGAATACGGTTTATAAGGTCTGTTTTTGCTTTTACCTTTCCTATACCTCTCAAATGATAGCTTACAGCACCCATTATAAGATCGGTTAGTTGAAGAAATATACTTTCGTGTGAATGTATATTTTGAAGATTACGAATAACGCCAAACTTGGTTTGTAAAATTGATTTTAGTTCGTTCATTTTACTTGCACTAAGGGTGTCCTTAATATCCAAGTAAATATTGTAATTGCTAAGTGTATCTAATTTATGATTTATAAGCTGGTAATACATTTTGTAATAAAAATTATTAAAATCTTGCATAAATATGTTGTTATTAATTTGACTTTTATTTATCACAATCGCCCTGAATGACAAATCACTATCAAAAAAATAATCTATCAAGTCAATATAAAATTCATGTTGAGAATTAGCTACTTTACTCCATTTAATTTCTCCATAAAAATTGTGATTCTTTTTAAGTTCGTTTATCCTTTGAGTATGCCGTTTAATTTGATTGTAAGGTACATTTACATACCCCAAAAGCATATAAGGCATTTTATCGTTCTCTAAATGACAACTTTCATCGCAGTAAAAATTGTATGTAGGCATTGCTATTGATTTATAATTCGTTTGAATTTAATTATATAAAATTGAAATTATATCCACGAATTCTATAAACATTAACGATGTGTTTAAAGTTCCAACCAACAAGCGGAGCGTCATCCGTCTGAACGTCGGAACGTCATTCGTCGGAACGTCGGTCGTCGTAGTCATGAATAAGGAATTTCATTATTCTCTTTGATCTTTCAAAAGTTCTCCCAAAATAAAAGTCTGCGCTTTCATTTCAAATTCATTACGTGTTGTACTGCCCTGAAGTCCAGCGTACATCAATCTACCCGTTCTTTGGTTTCAGTTTTGTTTTGTCAAGATAAGCTTGCAATTGCTCAAAGGTCATACCTTTTATATCTTTTGAAATTTTATCTTTTATTGCTCGAAAAACTTTAACGGTATCAAAATCTTTTACAATTTTAGTGGTCTTTTCCATTATTTACAATTTCTTTTGGTGAATGCGACGTTCCGACGAAAGAACTCGGGGAGATGCCTACTTGATTTTAAACCCAAGCTTTGCTGGCACCATCTGCATTCTCCGTGACAGAAAAACTGAGCTCTTTTACTTGCCAATCTGTGAGTTGAATATTCATACATGTTTAAGCTGAAATAGTATAATTACACGTTTCATTCTGTTTCGGTATGGGGAAATCTTCTTTCATCCCATTTAAACTATTAAACTGCTTTACAGGCATTGAAGTGAAATTTCCAGAAATTTCGAACCCTACTTCAATAAACTTATATTTTGTTACAGCAATATTAAATAAATATGCTGGCGTAACTGAATCAAAGTACTTATCAATTTCAGCTTTTATTTTGTTATTTAGTTGCATCTAATACCTCCCCTGTTTTAACTATTTTTTTTTGATTTAATAACCCTTTTGGTTAAACTTAGTCTGAATTATTTCATTGCCAGATTGCAAAGAAGTACCATGACAGCCAATAAGGGTAAGCCCCCCAGCAATACCATTATAACTTAGCAAAAAGAATATTCTATAAAGTTGCCCTTGAGTATAATTCAGTTGATTTGAGTGTGTTTCCAGTTTTGCGGAAGGAGTTCTTCAATTTTATTAATGGGATGATCATTGATTCTATTGAGCACATCTGTCAACCAATCGTAAGGATTAATTAAATTATTTTTGCAAGTAGCTAGTAAGCTATAAA
>JAAFJB010000131.1 GCA_013297995.1 Chitinophagales bacterium
TTTGGGAACCATTATTGGTATGGTGCAGTTGTTTTATGGAATTGCTTCCACGGGTGAGTACACTTTAAATACCATTGCTGGCGGTATCTATACCAAAATGATTACCTCTGCAACGGGACTAATTATTGGATTAATTGCCTATATGGGTCATAATTTTTTGAGTACACAGATTGATAAAACGGCTAATAAAATGGAAGCTGCAAGTGCTGACTTCATGGATATTTTACAAGAACCTACTCGATAATTTTTTCACAACGTTCCACTTAATATGAATATTCGCAAACGATTCAGATCACATCCCGAAGTGCATACCGGCGCGCTGAATGATATTCTATTTATTCTTTTATTGTTTTTTCTGATTGTATCAACCCTCGCCAATCCCAATGTAATTAAGGTTTCCAACCCCAAAGCAAAAGCCGATACCAAGAGCAAACAAACAGTTGTGATAACGGTAGATAAGGAACAACAACTCTATATTGGGTCTGATAAAATTGCATTTCAAGATTTGGAAAAAAGATTGGGCGATTATCTTGCCAAAGAAACCGATAAGCCCTCTGTTGTAATTAATGGCGATAGTACGGCCCATTTGGGTACTGCCATTAAAGTGATGCAGGTGATAAAAAAGTTGGGTGCTACGCCTGTGATGGCGGTGGATAATAGTGGCTTGAAATAATTATTTTTTAAGGGCTTTTACCATCCTGTCCTTTCCCTGCAAATCTTTTCTGCATGCTACTTCATACTCATTATAAAATACACTCACTACTTCAGCCGCTAGTGCTTCATTAATTTCCAGATAAATACTTCCATTCTTTGCCAAATGCTGCTGTGCAAATGAATGAATTTTTCTATAAAAAATAAGCGGATCATGGTCGGGCACAAATAAAGCCAAGTGAGGCTCAAAGTCCACCACATTCTGGTGCATTTTTTCTTTTTCTTGCAACCGAATATAGGGCGGGTTGCTCACTATTATATCGTAATGGTCTAGTTGCATCCAATTGCATTCTTCTAAAAAATCAAGCTGCATAAAATCAATCCTAGCATCCAATGCCAAAGCGTTGTTGCGGGCGGTTGCCAATGCAGTTGCGCTTATATCAATGGCAGTGAGCTGGGCATCGGCTTGTTTTAGTTTTAGGCTGATGGGGATGCATCCAGTGCCCGTACCTATTTCTAAAATACGAGGCCGCTGCTGTGCTAAATCTGCCAACACCCAAGTTACGAGTTCTTCCGTTTCTGGTCGCGGTATTAAGGTACTGCTATCAACCGCAAATGGCATTCCCATAAACCAAGCTTTCCCAATAATATATTGAATGGGTTCGGCTTTTGTTAGTCGCCCTATGCCAATTTGAATATTGTTCTGCTGATCTGTTGTTAATACGGTATCTCTATTCAACAATTGATCGGTTCTACTAAATCCAGTAATCCACTCAATTAATAGTATAGCTATATGGGCAGATTCGCGTTCCTCGTACAAGCAAAGTGTTGCGTTAATAATATTCTTTTTGGCCGTGGCGATGGTCATGCTGCAATGTAGCCATCATTTGTTTATTTTTGTGTATTCTCATGTTAGATCTCCACGAAAAGTATATAAGCCGTTGTATTGAACTTGCACAAAAAGGTGCGGGTGCAGTGGCTCCAAATCCAATGGTAGGTGCGGTACTGGTGCATGAAAATAAAATAATTGGGGAGGGGTACCACCAGCAATATGGAGGGGCTCATGCGGAAGTAAATTGCATCAACAGTGTTGGCGAAAAGGATCACAGTTTAATTCAGGAATCAACCCTTTATATCAGCCTTGAACCCTGCGCTCATTTTGGAAAAACGCCGCCTTGTAGCGATTTAATCCTTCACCATCATATTAAAAAAGTAGTGGTAGGATGTAGAGATCCTTTTATATCCGTAAATGGTAAAGGCATTGAAAAATTAAATAATGCAGGGGTAACCGTGGTTGAAAATATATTGGGCAACGAATGCATGGCACTGAACAAGCGTTTTTTTACTTTTCACCTACAACAAAGGCCTTATATTATTTTAAAATGGGCGCAAACAGCAAATGGGTTTATTGGAAATAAATCCACCGATCGATTGCATATCAGCAGCCACCCAACCAATTGCTTGGTACACCAATGGCGAAGTGAGGAAGCCGCTATTTTGGTGGGTACTAATACTGCTTTAAAAGATAATCCACAGCTTACCAATCGGTTGTACAAAGGCAATAGTCCCCTCCGCCTATTGCTAGATCTGCCATTGAGGTTGCCGAAAGAGCTGGTATTATTTAATGATGGGCTTCCTTTGGTGGTATTTAATGGTAAGAAAGAAACCGAAGAAGGAGTGGTTCAATACAAAAAATTGAGCCCCGAAAAACCCATCTTGCCACAGATTATGGCTATTGCTTATCAAATGAATATTCAAAGTATATTGGTAGAGGGCGGTGCTAAATTATTACAATCTTTTATAGATGAAGGGTTGTGGGATGAAGCAAGGATAATTACCAATAACCAGTTGAAAATTGAAGCAGGAATTTCCGCACCGCTTTTGAAAAATGCAGTAGAAGTAGAGCGCTTTGAGGTGTTGAAGGATAGCGTTATTTATTACCACAAAATTAAAAGTTAGGGTCTCTTATTATTCACCATTGCTTATTCATCATCATGTTCTACCTTCTCGGCAGCATTATTCTTACCAGTTATTTACTCCTTTCTTTTAAAGTAATTCAAAAATTTAATATACCTGTATTCCCGGCTATTGTGTTCAATTATTTTACTTGTGTTATTACTGGGTCAATTGTGAACGGCGCATTCCCCATTCGCGCATCTGCATGGGGAACACCTTGGCTTAAGTGGTCCTGTATTATGGGGATTTTATTTATCATACTGTTTAATTTAATTGGGGTTACTGCACAAAAAATTGGCGTGGCTGTTGCGTCTGTTGCCAATAAATTATCGTTGATTATTCCAGTTGTATTATCGGTGTATCTCTATAATGAGTCGGTTTTAGGATGGGAATTGGTGGGTATTGTATTCGCACTGGCTTCGGTAGTGCTTACTTGTATGCCTGCACGCACACAAGAAGCAGGTGCTGAAAAAGTATCCCTAACCATGAAACTTGTTTTGCCATTCCTGCTTTTTTTGGGCAGTGGTTTGTTAGATGCATTAATTAATCACGTACAACAAAAATATATTACCCTAGCAACCAATAATTCATTTTTAATCGGTGGATTTTTTGCTGCTGCATTAATTGGGGCAATGGTATTATGCTTATTATACCTGCAAAAAAAATGGGTATTTGAAATGCGTCAACTCATTGCTGGAATATGCATTGGCGTACCCAATTATTTTTCTATTTGGTGCTTGGTAAACTATTTGCAAGCCAGTCCCTTAGAAACCAGTGCCAGTATTCCAGTGAATAATTTAGGAATAGTACTTATGAGCACATTGGGCGCAGCCTTATTTTTTAAAGAGAAATTATCCACCCTAAATATTTTAGGAGTTTTATTAGCTGTAGTGGCTATTTATTTTATAGCGTTTGGCAGTGCGCTTTAATGCCTATGCTTTTCCAGTAAGTTGGTAGGCAATGATGCCAATCATTTCTTTGAATAAATGCTTCCATTCGTCCAGCAATTTCACATCAGGTACAATAAAATCTTCTAATTCAAATTTTGAATCAATTACCTTATAATCACAGGGGTAGCCTATAAAATCATTAAACCCCGCTTTTTTAAATACTCGGATACTTCTGGGTATATGGGTAGCAGAAGTTATGATGATATAGGGCGGTTTTAGCAGGAGGGAGTCGAGTAATATTTTTGAAAAAATCGCATTTTCGTGCGTGTTTCTGGCTCGGTCTTCTACAATAATATCTGGGCGACTCACCCCGTTTCGCAATAATTGGTTTAATAAAAAATGGGCTTCGGCTGGCTCATCGTGAATCAGCCTGCCAGTGCCGCCACTGATGACTATCTTTTTAATTACACCACTATGGTATAAGTTGGTGGTTTGTATAAACCTATCGGAGGTATTGCCAAAATAACCCGTATCAAAACGATCGAACATGGTCATCCCACCCAATAAAATTCCTGCGCTAAAAGTTTTTCCTGCGGGAATTTTTGTTAATGGTGGCTGCCACCATTTTACCACAGAACGGTTTAAATATGGGTTGGTGAAAATAATTAATACAACCACTATGGCGAGTTTAATTTTCTTTCTATATTGCTTCCATAAAAAATAAGCAATTAGCAGCAGCAGTATCCAATGAAAGGGTGCTAGTAGAAAAAATAAAATCTTAGAGAGAATAAAAAACATAGTTATTTATTAAAATTACTACTCACCACCCATGCTTTACTACCGGGTGTATAGGTATAAAAACCTTCACCAGATTTAACCCCCAGTTTTCCCGCAGTCACCATATTTACCAAAAGGGGACAAGGGGCATATTTTGGGTTGCCATAGCCTTGGTAAAGTACTTGCATAATGCTGAGGCAAATATCTAGTCCAATAAAATCGGCCAGTTGTAGTGGCCCCATCGGATGCCCCATACCGAGTTTCATAATGGTATCAATCGATTCAATATCAGCAATACCTTCATAGAGACTATAAATGGCTTCATTAATCATGGGCATCAGTACTTTGTTGGCAATAAAACCGGGGTAATCGTTTACCACCGAAGGTATTTTACCCAGTTGCTTACTCAATTCCACAATGGTATGGGTAGTATCAGCAGTAGTGGCATAACCGTTGATTACTTCTACCAGTTTCATAACTGGTACGGGATTCATAAAGTGCATGCCAATTACTTTATCAGGTCGCTTGGTGGCAGCGGCTATTTTAGTAATAGAAATAGAAGAAGTATTGGTGGCAAGAATAGCAGCGAGTGGTGCTGCTTCATCAATCTGTTGAAATATTTTTAGTTTTAGTTCACTATTCTCTGTGGCAGCTTCAACTACCAAATCTGCAGTGGCAACACCAGTTGCAACAGTATTTACAGTAGTAATATTTTGTAGTGTTTGGGTTTTGATGGCTTCTGTAATACTTCCCTTGCTTACTTGGCGATCTAGGTTTTTGGCAATGGTTTGAATGGCTTTTTCCAGTTGTTGGTCTTGCACATCAACCAAGGTTACGGCAAAGCCATATTGAGCAAATACATGTGCAATACCATTTCCCATGGTACCTGCACCAATAATAGCCACGTTTTGTATTAGCATAAGTAGTTATTTTTTTCGCTTAAAATCTCCCCGCTTCCAGGATTGTATAAAATCGGCCCAGGCGGCGGGATTAAGAATATTCATGGGTGGAAGTTGTCCCGCATGATAATATTTATTGCTTT
>JAAFJB010000132.1 GCA_013297995.1 Chitinophagales bacterium
GCCCTATGCCACTTTCTTGGGCTTCTTAAATATGGCATACACTTCTATCAACAAACCCACAACTATTAATATGGGTGCTACGGTAATGCGGGTTGTACTATACACTTCATGATTGGCAAATACATTCGGATCTGCACTCTTGCCACCGCTCATTAAAATCATCCCCAGCGCTATTACTACAGCACCAATCATTATCCACGTATAGTTTTCTTTTGTAAAAAGGCTTTTGCTCATTATTTTTCTTTTAATTAATTATTTTAAATTGGAAAATTGTGCTTGACTAATACAGCTCATCCAATTTCATCTTTAAATATTTCAACACACTTCTATGGGTACTGAATACCGATATGCCCACTCCTAATAATATCAGTCCACCAAATAATAATAGGGTATGATTGATATTGCGGATGGCTTTTAACTGCGGAAACTGACTCTCTGCCCAGCCTATCAAGGTAAACAATAAAGCTATGGCTATGCCCGAACTTATCAACCCATTTACCACCGCCTTTATATTTAAGGGTCTTGCTATAAACGATTGCGTGGCTCCAACCATCTGCATGGTCTTTATTAAAAATCGGTTGCTGAACATGGCCAGCCGAATGGTATTGTCTATACTGAATATTACTATCAAACATAGTAGTACCGCCACTACTAAAAATATCAATCCAATTTTAGCCGCCCGCTCATTTAAGCTGGTCACCAATGTTTGGGGATATTGTAAATCGGTAATTTGATTGCCATACACCGCCATTAAATCGTCTGTTATCTTCAGCAGACTGTCTTTATTCACGTATTCGGCCTTGGCATAAAAATCAATACTTTCTGGTAGGGGATTTACATCTAAAATTTTTGCCCAATCTTCATTGTTCTCTTTATTCCATATTTCTTTGGCAGAATTTTTATCTACATACACCACATTCTTTGCATAAGGTTGAGACGCAATAAATTGTTGAATTTGGGCAATGGTATCTTTGTTTAGCGTACGCATATAAGCGCTCAGGCGAATATCTTCCTTAAAAGTATTGCCTACTGAATTTAGGTTTAAGAAAAACCAACCCATGATGCCCATTATTAATAATACCAATGCAACTCCCACAACGGTGTATATATAGTTGGGCTTACCCCTTTTAAGTGATGATTTTCCTGCTTCCGCCATATTTTAATTTCTTTTAAATGAACCCTTTTTACTTGCGAAATAGCTCCGTTCAACCATACAAATGTACGGGTTTGATGGCTAATGACTTACATTTGCAGCCATTTTAACGCAGATTCCAGTGGTGAAAATAACGGTTTCACCGTAGGGCGACGTTAAAGAAACGCAAATTAAATAAAACGCGGCTAAGATGGACTATCAATTCAGATCAATTGAACAAAAATGGCAGCAGCACTGGAAAGAATCTGGTGCTTATAAAGTGAGTAATGATTTTAGCAAACCTAAGTTTTATGTGCTAGATATGTTCCCTTATCCCAGTGGTGCTGGTCTTCATGTGGGACACCCTTTGGGATATATTGCTTCTGATATTTTCAGTCGCTTCAAACGGCTCAAAGGCTTTAACGTATTACATCCCATGGGCTATGATGCATTTGGCTTGCCCGCCGAACAATACGCTATTGAACACGGGGTTCATCCCGCTGTGAGTACCGTACAGAATATTGATAATTTTCGCAAGCAGCTTGATAATATTGGGTTTAGTTACGACTGGAGCAGAGAAGTTAGAACCTGTGAACCGCAATATTATAAGTGGACCCAATGGATTTTTTTGCAACTTTTTAATGCTTTCTTCAATCGCCATACCCAAAAAGCCGAACCCATTGATCGCTTGGTGAAATTATTTGAATCAGCGGGTAATGCTAACCATACCTGCCCTACCAACGATAAACTTATTTTTACTGCCGAACAATGGACTGCTTTTTCAGAAAAAGAGCAGCAGGATATTTTAATGCAGTATCGCCTTGCTTTCTGCGGATATGGTGAAGTAAATTGGTGTGAAGCATTGGGTACCGTTCTTGCCAATGATGAAGTTGTGAATGGGGTAAGCGAACGCGGCGGGCACCCTGTGGTGAAGAAAAAATTACGGCAATGGTACCTTCGTATTACCGAATACGCCGATCGTTTAATTACCGGTTTAGATCAGATTGAATTCAGCGATGCCATGAAGGAAATGCAAAGCAACTGGATTGGAAAATCTTATGGTGCTGAAATTAGTTTTGAAATAAAAGGTGTTGAGCCATTACTTACAGTGTATACCACCCGACCTGATACTATTTTTGGAGTCGATTTTATGGTAGTTGCACCCGAGCACGAGCTGATTGAACAAATTACTTCAGCGGAACAACAAGCAGCAGTAGCAGAATATATTGCTTATGTTAATAGTCGCAGCGATCGGGAACGCCAAGCTGAGAAAAAAATCACGGGTTGTTTTACTGGGGCATACGCCATCAACCCTTTTAACGGAAAGCAAATACCCATCTGGATTTCGGAGTATGTACTGGCAGGATATGGTACGGGTGCCATCATGGCCGTGCCTTGTGGTGATGAGCGTGATTTTAAATTCGCACATCATTTTAATATTCCCATCACTAATATTATTGGGGACGCATTCAATGGATCTGACGCCAATGCTACCAAAGACGCGGTACTTACCAACAGCGATTTTTTAAATGGTATTATTATGCGCAATGCCATTGAAGTAGTGATTAATAAATTGGTTGAATTGGGTATTGGCAAAAAGAAAGTGAACTTTAAAATGCGCGACGCCGCTTTTAGCCGCCAACGCTATTGGGGGGAACCTTTTCCCATTGTTTGGAAGAATGGTATTGCCTATCCTCTGGCTGAAAATGAATTGCCTTTGTTATTGCCAACAGTGGATAGTTATAGTGCCGGACCGGAAGGTGAAGGCCCTTTGGCCAATATTCCAGCGTGGAAAGAAAAAATGCTGGAGACCAATACCATGCCCGGTTATGCCGGCAGTAGCTGGTATTTTTTGCGTTATATGGATCCAGAAAATGAGGGTAATTTCTGCGATAGAAAGCTAAGTGATTATTGGAATCAAGTTGACTTATACATTGGTGGAACTGAACACGCTGTGGGGCATCTGCTCTATAGCCGAATGTGGACCAAAGTCTTGTTCGATTTGGGTCATATTGGCTTTGAAGAACCCTTCAGAAAATTGTTGAACCAAGGAATGATTCAAGGAAGTTCGCGGTTGGTATATCGCAATAAAAACAAGCAGCATGAATTTATTTCCAGCGGATTAATTCACCAGTACGAAACAGATCCATTACGGGTTGATGTAAATTTTGTAGATGGCTATGAATTAGATATAGACGCTTTTAAAAAATGGAGAAATGGTGAGTATGCCAACGCTGAATTTATACTTGAAAACGGCAAATATATCTGTGAGAGTGAGGTAGAAAAAATGTCGAAAAGCAAATTCAATACTGTTAATCCCGATCTATTGGTAGAGAAATACGGTGCTGACACTTTTAGAATGTACGAAATGTTTTTAGGCCCTGTTGAACAAAGTAAACCCTGGGATACCAAAGGGATTGAAGGGGTGCATCGCTTTCTAAAAAAATTATGGCGTTTATTTTTTGATGAGCTGAAAGGAAAGGTTTGGAACCTTGATAAACCTACGGAAGCTGAACTAAAAGTATTGCACAAAACCATCAAAAAAATTGAAGAAGATACGGAGCGTTATAGCTTTAATACCGCTGTAAGTGGCTTTATGATTTGTGTGAATGAACTGGCCGATCTAAAGTGCAATAAAAAAGAAATCCTTGAACAGCTGCTCATTCTTTTAACGCCCTATGCACCGCATATCAGCGAAGAATTATGGTCGGCTCTCGGAAATACAGGTTCTATATTAGCGGCAAGTTTCCCCGTTTTCAATCCTGCTTTTCTTACAGAATCTGCTAAGGATTATCCGGTAAGCATCAATGGTAAACTAAGAGCAAATATTACCATTGCATTGGATGCATCAGAAGAGCAAGTAAAAGAAACGGTGTTGAGCAACGCTTCCATTCAAAAATGGATCATTAATCAGCCCATTAAAAAATTCATTTTCGTAAAAGGAAGAATGATCAATGTTGTTATCTAAATTATTATTGGGTATTTCCCTCAGCCTATCAATTTCCTTAGCAGCCCAGGATTCTATTCCGTATACGCCTAAGAAAATCTTGAAAAATTTCATCAACCCAGATTCACTGCCGTTGATGAATTTAAGAATAGTGCCGATACCAATATTGACTTCTAGTCCCGAAACAGGCGTAAAATTTGGAGGGGCATTAGAATATTTTTTCAATGCCAAAGAGAAAGGAAAAAATACAGAAGCTCGTGGGTCTTATATTCATGGACAACTTACGTATAGCACCCTTGGTCAATTCGAAATCAAAGGAACCTGGCAGGTATTTACCAAAGGCGAACGTTTTGTATTTAGGGGATCGGCTGGATACAGTACTTACAACGATAGATTCTGGGGGCTAGGTTATCAAACCGCAGCCGAGAAAAATTTCTTAGCAATGGATTATCGGCGAATTTTTTTGGAGAGTCGCATGTATCGATTGTTGAAAAATAATTGGTATGCAGGTATTCGGCTAGATTATAATGATATTTTTGAAGTAAAGTTTAAACGATCCCTCACTGTAACGGAATCGGCTTTGTCTGGTATTAATGGCAGCAAGGTGCTTGGTATAGGACCTGCCATTTTATACGAGGGAAGAGACTATCCTTTTGGTGCGCACAAAGGGGCTTATGCAGAGCTGTATTTTGCACACAATATACCTGTTGGCGGAGATCAGTATGCCTTCAATCATTGGCTGGTAGACTTGAGAAAATACTGCCCCGTTGGAAACAGTAATACCCTTGCATTTCAGTTCTTAACGCAGGGCAATACTGGCAATGTACCCATACTCGAAATGGCCAAAATGGGGGGAGCTCAATTGATGCGTGGATATTTTACTGGTCGCTTTAGAGACCTTAGCTATACGGCTGCACAGGGCGAGTTTCGCTTTCATATATGGCGATGGATAAACGGTGCTGGCTTTGCAGCAGCGGGTGTAATGGGCGAATCAATGAATCAATACCAACTGAACCAAACACGCTATGCGGTAGGGGGTGGGCTTCGCTTTTTGGTGAACAAAAAGAATCGCATGTTTTTAAGACTCGATTATGCTAAGAATAGCACTTCAGGGGGGGCTTATTATATTCGGCTGAATGAAGCTTTTTAAAGTGGCT
>JAAFJB010000133.1 GCA_013297995.1 Chitinophagales bacterium
ATTACTGCTTCGTACTTCATACTTTTCACTGGTTTTATTATGAGGGCTGGGTTACTAACAAACTTTTTATGCGGCTGATTACTACTTCTAAATTAGACGCATCCTGCCCTCCCGCAGTTGCCAGCGATGGTTGTCCCCCTCCTCCGCCTTTTATAAATGGAGCCACTTGTTCTTTTATAAGTTTGGTGGCATCCAGATTTTTTATTTTCACCATGCTCTCACTCAGTAAAATACTTACGGCTGCTTTACCTAAAATATTGGCACAAAGCACTACCGCATAATGTTCACCCAGCAATGGTTTTAGTTCGAATGATAATTTTTTTAGTTGATCGGCATTGGTCACGCTTACCAGCTTACCAATAAAATTTGCGGCAGACTGATCGGGCATTGAAAATTGTGTTGCTTCTTTCAACAGTGTATCTCTAACTACCAGCAATTGCTTTGCTTCAAAGCTTTCTATTTTCTTTTCCAGCTCTTGTTTCTCCTGAATTATTTTCTCTACTGCATGAATGGGATCCTGTGTTTTAAGTTGACCAGCAATTAACTTCAACTGATTGCTTTGTTCACTTAAATAATTAAATGCGTGGCTGCCAGTAACTGCTTCAATTCTTCTTACCCCTGCTGCAACTGCAGATTCTGAAGTAATCTTCATTAGTCCCAACATACCCGTATACATCACATGGGTTCCACCACATAATTCAACAGAATAATTGGGATCAGTAGTAACAACCCTTACGGTATTGCCGTATTTTTCTCCAAACAAAGCCATAGCACCCAGTTTCAGGGCTTCTTCTTTGGGCATTTCAACAATGCTTACTGGAATATTCTCCCTTATTTTTTGGTTTACCAATTGCTCTACTGCCTGCCATTCATCATCGGATAATTTGGCAAAATGAGAGAAGTCAAAACGAAGCCCTTCCTCATTAACCAACGAACCTTTTTGCGCAATATGCCCACCCAATATTTTTCTTAAAGCAGCGTGCAATAAATGGGTAGCGGTATGATTGTAACAAGTAAAGAGTCGCTTTTCGGTATGAATACAAGCCTTAAGATTGCCGTTGATTTCTTGGGGTAGCTGATTCACAAAATGTACGACCAGCTCATTTTCTTTTTTAGTATCGGTTACTTCAATTTTAGTATCGCCAAATTCAAGCCAACCCGTATCACCTACTTGACCGCCACTTTCTGCATAGAATGGGGTGCTAGCCAATACAAGCTGGTATTGTGTTTTACCCTTAGCGGTTACTTTTCTATACTTGGTTATTTTGGTGGTTAGCGAATGCTGGTGGTAGCCCACAAAACCATCACCTATTTCATCGGAAACCGTTATCCAATCTTCTGTTTCAAGAGTGGCTGCGGCGCGACTTCTGTTTTTTTGCTGTTGCATTTCGGTTTCAAAACCTGCCTCATCAACAATAAGGTTGTGCTCGGTAGCAATTAAACGGGTAAGATCTATGGGAAAACCAAACGTATCAAACAATTCAAACGCAGCTTTGCCATCAATTTTTTGCACGCTGTTTTGAATAATATCATCCATCCTTTTCAAACCCTTTTCCAGCGTTTTTAAAAAAGCATCTTCTTCTTCTCTCACTACTTTTGAAACAAAATCTAATTGTGCATTTAATTCGGGGAATACCGTCTCAAATTGTTTTGCTAGTAATGGCATTAATTGAAACAATAAAGGTTGTTTGTAATCTAAATAAGAATAATAATACCGAACAGCCCTTCTTAAAATTCTTCTAATAACATATCCAGCGCCGGTATTGGCCGGAAGTTGTGAATCAGCAATGGTAAAAGCAATGGCACGAATATGATCGGCAATTACACGAAACGCAATGGCTTCTTTACTATCACTCTTATCATAGGTGCGACCGGTTATTTTTTCTATTGCTGCAAAGCTGCCAGTAAAAATATCCGTATCGTAATTGCTTTGTTTGCCTTGAATTACCCTTACCAAACGTTCAAATCCCATACCCGTATCTACATGTCGTGAAGGCAATGGAACCAAAGAGCCATCTTTTAGTCGATTATACTGAATAAATACATTGTTCCAAATTTCAATTACCTGGGGATGGTCTTTGTTTACCAGCGTATTGCCGGGCAAAGCTGCGCGCTCTTCGTTGCTCCTGCAATCTACATGTATTTCAGTGCAGGGTCCGCAGGGGCCAGTATCGCCCATCTCCCAAAAATTATCTTTTTTATTTCCGTATACAATATGATCGGGTGCAATTAACTTTTTCCACTCAGTTAGCGCAACAGTAGAAGGAGGAATTCCCTCTTTTGTATCACCTTCAAAAACAGTTACATACAATCTGTCTTTATCTAGTTTGTATATATCGGTAAGCAGTTCCCAGCTCCAAGCAATGGCTTCTGCTTTAAAATAATCGCCAAAACTCCAGTTCCCCAGCATCTCAAACATAGTATGGTGATAGGTGTCAACGCCCACTTCTTCCAGATCGTTGTGCTTGCCACTTACCCGCAAACATTTTTGGGTATCAGCAATTCTTGTGCTGGCAGGCTTACTATTTCCTAAAAAATAGTCTTTAAACTGGTTCATGCCTGCATTGGTAAAAAGCAGGGTAGGATCGTTTTTAACCACAATGGGGGCAGACGGAACTATAAGGTGCTTTTTAGCAGCAAAAAAATTGAGAAATTGTTGGCGAATTTCGGCACTCGTCATCATGAATCACTTTTTATACCCATATTGGGATGTAGAAACTATATTTGTTAACCTTTAAGGGATTACGAAGGTACGAATTTAAGGGGCTTACTGCGCTCAACTATTGGCGAATGAAAAAGGTAAAATACTTCTATAATACCCATACACTTCAATTTCAAAAGCTTACAACCCCTCTGCGGGTTCGGCTTTTGCAGGTATTTGGCTATATAGCAGCATCTATCGTTACAGGAATCATCATTTTTGCCATCACTTTTAGGTATGTAGATTCTCCCAAAGAAAAGTTTATGCGTCAGCAGAATGACGATCTTAAACAAAATTATAAAATCATTCAAGAGCGAGTAAAGCAGCTCGAATTACAGATGAATGAAATTGCAACGAGGGACAATGATGTTTACCGAGCCATTTTTGAGTCGAACCCCATACCCGATAGTATTCGGATAAAGGAAATGGAGAAAAAGCAACAAGTAAATATAATTCAAGCTATGGGGGAATCTGAGTTGGTAAAAAGCGTAACGGCTCAATTAAACAACCTCAGTTTACGAATGGGATACCAGCTAAAATCATTCGATGCCATTGCCAATATGGTAAAAAATAAAGAACAATTGTTGGCGGCTATTCCTTCCATTCAGCCCATTAGTAACCGCAATTTAAATCGCATTGCGTCAGGCTTCGGCTATCGGATTGACCCGGTGTACAAAGACCGTAGACTGCACGCAGGGCTCGATTTTACGGCGCCTACCGGCACGCCTATTTACGCTACAGCAGATGGCATTATTAAAGATGCTGGTTTTAATACGGGTGGATATGGGAATAGGGTGGTAATAAACCATGGGTTTGGATATGAGACCATTTACGCACATATGTACCGCATAAAAGCCAGGATTGGAACCAAAATAAAAAGGGGGGAAGTAATTGGTTATGTAGGAAATACGGGTAAAAGTACGGGTCCGCATTGCCACTATGAAGTGCATAGAAAAGGCATTCCACTAGATCCTATTTATTATTTTTACAACGACCTAACCCCAGCTCAGTTCGATCGATTATTGAAATTGGCGGCTGCTAGCAACCAAAGTTTTGACTAAGCTTTAATTAGAACAAAAAGCTTAGATTATTGTAATACAAGTATAATTCACCCCATTGGAACCTGGCGTAAGAACTTATTTATTAAGAATTGTAAATACCCTCTCAGTAGGATTATTTTGGTTGGCCATTAACTCAACCGCTGGCATAATGTACGATCATGCATTTGTACATGAGCATATTAGTCGCGGTAATATTATTTTCTACTGTTGGTTTATTACCAGTGGCATCGCCTTTTTCTGGTGGATTATTCGCTTATGGAGTAAGCCCATTGATTTTGATGAGGAAGAAACTGCTTGAGTAAACTTATTTTGTAATGCTGGGAATAAAATATTCCATTATTTGCTTATTTTCAGCATTCAATCAGGTACAAGCATGCAGCTTAAAGCAATATCAAGAAAAATAGTAGTAGTAGGCGTTTTGTTGATTTGGACGGTGAAATTTTTAATCAGGCCTTTTCTGCATATTCCGTCAGCATTAAAGCTTTTGGTGGGGATCGCTCCCAATTTAATTGGCTCATTTTTATTGCCTTTTGGTGCTTGCTGGTTTTTCCAACGCATATTTAAATTACAAACCCAGCATGAATTGGCCATCACCTGTTATTTTGGGTTGTTATTGGTTATTGTAAATGAATACCTACAGTTGATTCCATTTTTTGGTAGAACATTTGACTACCTCGATATTTTATCTTCTGTAGCTGGCGTATTTCTTGGGCATTTTGTTTTTGCTCGCATGATGAGAAACAGCTTAGAACGAGTATTTGAATAAATTACTTGTCTTTGGTGTCTAATATCACGGGAGTATTGCCCTTGCCACCCAGCACTATTACTTTAGAATTGGGAGAAGTAACCAGCCCCTTCATTACCTGAATTTGTTCGTATTGCAGTTGTTTATCGCCCAAGCCAGCACTAATAATTTTTTGGTAGTCGGCAATACCTTGAGCTTCAACACGCTTGCGTTCGGCTTCTTGTTTTTCTTTTTGCAAAACGAATTCCATTTTTTGCGCGTCTTGTTCAGCTTTTATTTTGTCTTCAATAGATGTTTTCACATTGGCAGGAAGGGTAATATTACGCACCAATAATTGCTCTAGAATCAATCCTCTTTTTTTAAAATCTTCGTCAATAGATTTGAATATTCTGCCTTGAAATAAATCTCTTTTTAATGAGTATAAGTCAATGGCAGTAAAGTAAACCGCATTATCCCGAATTTTTGTTCTGGTAAGTGGACGAACAATTTTATCTCTAAAATCGAGCCCTGTTTCCCTAATGAGTCGAGGAGCTTCACTAGGGGTAACCCTATAGAGAACGGTGAGATCAATAATCACTTCCAGTCCGTCAGCTGTAAGCACACGAATAGCGTCGTCGCCTTCTTTGTCGCCTTCATCGTGCACGCCGCTCATGGTATAATTTAGTGTTTTTACGTCAATTGTTTTAACATCTACCAAGGGATTTACAACACTCAAACCACTGGTGAG
>JAAFJB010000134.1 GCA_013297995.1 Chitinophagales bacterium
ATTCGTTCAAAATGTTTAATATTCAATGTTGCTAACGGTAGGTTATGATTTATCGCTGTAGCAGCAATGAATAAGTCAGCTATTGAGATTTGTTTCCGTTTTCGTTTTAGGTCTGCATTAATTGTTACTGCTATGTTCACACTGGCTTCATCAAAATCTAAGATTGATATGTATTCCATTATGGTATCCCAAAATGATAACTGATTTGGTGTAGCACCAGAATATATTTCAAATTTTGTTATCGCAGAAATTGAAAAATTATACCCGCGATTAATTAACGAGAGCCAAACTGAATTTGCTTTATCTGTTTTTCGGTAATAGTCAATAAGGATAGAAGTGTCAACCAGAATTAATTTGTCCGCCATTGGTTGATAGCTTTTTTGTTATTGGCAATTACATCAAGCTGTTTTGAGGTTGCAACAGGACCCGAAAGAAGTAATGACTTTAAGTCAACTCCTTTGGGGGTGTTTTTTGATTCTTTTTGTAACTCGGCTTTTAACTTTTTAAGCTGCCCAGATGGTAAGGTCTTGAGAATCCTGAGTATTTGATCGAATTCTATGTTTACTTGCACTTGCATGATGATAAAATTAAAGAAAAATCAATCAACCATTCAAAAAGTTTGTAGCGTTCTTTAGAATAGTACAATTGATTTCATATTTCACATTCTCCCCAACTGATACCCTCTCAAAAATTCTGCTATCGGCATTCGCTTTTTTCCCGCTATTTGCAATTCTGTTATATGCAGGTATCCATCTGCACAAGCATATTTTAAAAACGTTTTTCCATCAGTGTTTACCGCACCTATTATCTCCTCATGTTTGGCTGGCTCTGGCTTGCTGCCATAAACCTTTAATATTTTTCCTTCCAACTGCGTTAAGGCTCCGGGGAAACTAGAGAGCCCGCGTACCCTATTGTACAATGCTATTACTCCATTATTCCAATTCAACTCACAATCTTTCGTAAATATTTTTGGTGCCTGCTTATTCTCTTCACTTATTATTTGTGGAATGGATTGTAGCGTTCCATTCTCCATTGCCTTCACCGTTTTTACCAATAGCGCTGCTCCAATTATTTTCATTCGATCATGCACTTCTGTTGCTGTTTCATTGTCTGCTATTGGCATGGATTGCTGCATCAGTATATCACCCGTATCAATGGCTTGCTTTAATTTAAAAGTGGTTACTCCTGTTGTATCCTCTCCATTTATTACTGCCCAGTTGATGGGTGCCGCTCCTCGGTAATTGGGTAGGAGCGACCCATGCACATTTATAGTTCCATGCGCTGGCATATTCCAGACTATTTCTGGTAACATCCTAAACGCTACCACCACCTGTATATTGGCGTGCAGGTTTTCTAGTGCGGCTAGAAATTCGGGGTCTTTTAATTTCACGGGCTGTAATACCGTTATTCCCTTTTCTACCGCATATTTTTTTACGGCACTCTCCGTAATTTTCATGCCCCTTCCCGCTGGCTTATCCGGTGCTGTAACTACACCCACCACTTTGTAACCCGCATGCACCAATGCTTCCAGCGATGCCACTGCAAAATCTGGCGTGCCCATAAATACGATTCTTAGTGTAGATACCATGGATTGATTCATCGGCGCAAAGTTAGTGGTTCACTGGGGTGTTGACTATTCAAAATCTTCGTAGAGCAAATATTTCTTTCTTATTTTTTTAAACGCATTTAATCCTGGCTGCCAACTGCGCCTGATTGCTGCTTCGGTTTTTCCCGCTTTTATTTGCTGCATCAACAATTTATTTCCCGCCAGCTTATTAAAGAAATAATCCTTGCTTTCCCCGCTTTTAGCAGGAAGAAAAAAACTGTCTTTCTGTGGATACAACCGATAGGCTTCTAGTAAATATTTCAACTGTATCTGATTGTTTAAATTTTGCAATACCACTTCCGCTGTACCGTGCAAATTCCAGCCATAACACAATTTATTTTTTAACTTGGGTTCTTTGGCTCCATCTCTTGATAGGGGCGTAAAAGCAAACATGGTTTTGGGTAATGCGGGGTGTCCGAAAATTGAAAAGGGATGATCCGTTCCCCTACCTTCGCTGAATACAGTCCCTTCAAAATAACAAGTACTTCCATACCAATACACTGCGGCCATATCGGGGAGGTTGGGGGATGGTTTGATGGGCAATTCGTATTTACTTTTATGATTGTAATTGGCGCATTCTATCACTTGAATAGGAAAGGCAGTATCCACTAAATGATTGGCTTTCTCATTCAACCATTTTTCACCAACTATCATCTTTGCATATTCACCCATCGTCATCCCATAAACCACAGGTATGGGTTGCATGCCTACAAAACTTTTATAGGCAGTATCTAGTATGGGGCCATCTATATAAAATCCATTGGGATTGGGACGATCTAAAATAATCAATGGTTTCTTATTTTCTATGGCCGCTTCTATATATTCTTGTAGCGATGAAATAAAGGTATAAAAGCGTACGCCCACATCTTGAATGTCAAACAGCATGATGTCCACATCCGCCAAATCTTCTGCCGATGGCCTTCTTTTTTTGCCATACAATGAAATCACCGTTATACCTGTGGCTGAATCCTTGTAATTGTCAATTTTTTCTCCCGCATCTGCCTTTCCCCTAAATCCATGCTCTGGCCCAAATGCCTTGGTAATATTTACGCCCAATTTCTGCAATGAATCTACCAAATGTGTACCTCCAATAGTGGCGGTATGATTGGCGAAAATAGCCACTCGCTTGCCTTTGAGTAGGGGAATATAAATATCGGTGCGGTAAGCGGCGGGTATAATAGGCAATTGGGCTGATGCAGTTACTACCACCACTATTAAACACCATAACAATAAATATTTTTTCATATTCTAAAATTTGGCATGGAAAGTTAACCAAAAATACTTCGCTAGATTGCCGAAGGATTGTATTTTTGTCGCCTTGGCTATTCATTCAGTTGGCCGTAAATAAATAATCATGCAAGTAGCAAAAAAAGGTGATAAGATAAAAGTACATTATCACGGTAAGTTAACCAATGGAAATACATTCGATTCTTCGGAAGGTAGAGAGCCACTGGATTTTGAAATAGGTGGTGGAATGGTAATTGCCGGTTTTGATGAAGGCGTTACTGGAATGACCATCGGTGAGAAGAAAACCGTTCATATTCCGGCCGATCAAGCCTATGGTCCCAAACAAGAAGAAATGATTATGGAGTTTCCTAAGACCCAATTTCCTGCTGATATGGTGCCTGAAATTGGCATGCAACTCAATATGAGCAATGGTTCGGGACAAAACTTTCCGGTTGTAATTGTTGAAATTAAGGAAGAAGTTGTGGTATTAGATGCCAATCATCCTTTGGCAGGAGAAGATTTGATTTTCGACCTTGAATTGGTGGCTATTGAAGGACCGAAATCCTTGATTATAACGCCCTAAGACGTACGACGAAAGACGATCCGACGAAAGACGCCCCGACGTTCCGACGAAAAAAAAGGGTTGACGGTATAAATTCCAGTCAACCCTTTTTGCATTTCAATGCATGCGTTTATGCTGCCGATTTGCGATTCAGCCACCAGCCCAGCCAGAGTCCCGTTAATGCCCACATTGCAATAAAGTCTATCAAATAAGCCCTTATATCAAATATTGGATACCAAATATGACCCGTATAAGGTGCATTAATGCATGCGTTTATGCTGCCGATTTGCGATTCAGCCACCAGCCCAGCCAGAGTCCCGTTAATGCCCACATTACAATAAAGTCTATCAAATAAGCCCTTATATCAAATATTGGATACCAAATATGACCCGTATAAGGTGCGTTCAAATACACAAAAATCCCCATCGCTATACTTACTGTAAAAGTGGTTGCAAAACTATTTTTTGAAAACTTGCTAAACAGCCAACAGAGTATCCAGACCAATGCAATATCTACCGCTAAAGAACGCGCCATATTCAATCCCATATTGTATTCCAGTGCATCGTGGTATTGAATACTTGCCCATGGCTTACCCACATTTGTTACGGCTAATTTTTCCATTTCCTCAAATGAAGTGCCTACTGGCGCCCCCGGAATATAATAGCCACCTTGCTTACCGAGAGTAGACCCCAAATAGCTTATAATACTGTCCTGCTTTGGGGTGTACTGTTGTGAAGCCGAATGAAGGTTTATTGCAGTCCACGAAAGAAACTGCCACATAAATAAAATAATGCCACCCACCAGTGCTCCGATGATTGTTTTTTTCATTGTTGAAGGTTTTAGTTGCTACAATGTATTAAATTCTATTCGTAATTTCCTTCCATTCCTCAACAATATTATCTTGTGCAAAATTTTCTAATGGAGCCATCTCAGTTTTCTGTAGCGGAGCGTTTGATGCGCTATGTTAAATTTGATACCCAAAGCAATCCCAAAAGCAATAGCCATCCTTCTTCCGATAAACAAAAAAACCTTGCTGCTCTATTGGCTCAAGAGTTGATTGAAATGGGGGCTGCCGATGTGGTTGCCAACCAGTTTGGATATGTTTACGCTACCATACCCGCAACCAGCGCAAAAAACTTACCAGTACTCTGCTTTTGCAGTCACCTCGATACCGCTCCCGATTGCAGTGGTACCAACGTTAAACCCATTTTACATTCAAATTATAATGGGGAAGAGATTGTTTTGCCAGATGACCCTACACAGGTAATAACCACTATAAACCATCGGTATCTAGCCCAGAAAATAGGCGATGATATTATTACTGCGAGTGGACTAACCCTGCTAGGCGCAGATGATAAAGCAGGTATTTCCATTCTCATGAATTTTGCCCAATACCTGCTTACCAATACCCATATTCAACACGGAAAAATACGCTTACTATTTACGCCCGATGAAGAAGTGGGTAGGGGTACTGATCAGCTGGATATGCATCTACTCGGTGCCCATTTTGCCTATACCCTTGATGGGGGTGAACTGGGGACTTTTGAAGACGAAACCTTTAGCGCCAACGGCTTTACCATTTTTATTGAGGGTATTATTGCCCATCCTGGCTATGCCAAAGGAAAAATGGTAAATGCGCTTAAAATTGCTGGTGAAATTTTAGCAGCCCTTCCCAAAAATGAACTAACACCTGAAGTTACGGAGAAAAGTCAAGGCTTTGTGCACCCCGTTCATATACAAGGGGGAGCTGAAAAAACGAGTATTGAATTTATTATTCGCGATTTTAATACCAGTCAGTTGACCGTTTATGAGCAGTTGCTTAAAGAGATTAC
>JAAFJB010000135.1 GCA_013297995.1 Chitinophagales bacterium
CTCACCCAGCTTCTGAAACAATTCATTGGCAAAGTCAGCAGGATCTGCATAAGCTTTTAGCTGCGTGCCGTCTTCGTAAAAATAATGGCAAGCGATGGGTAATTTTTCAAAAGAAAAATAGGCTTCCATGGGCTCACCTGCAGCTTGAAATAATTCTGCTACCAGTGCTGCACGAGTAAAAAGACTCGGTCCTGCATCAAAATGATAGTCGTTTTTTGTAAAGCTAGAAAGCTTGCCTCCTGGGTATTCATTTTTTTCAAAAACGGTAACTTCAAAGCCTTGCAAGCGGAGCCTGATAGCAGCCGCCATGCCGGCAACGCCAGCACCAATTACAAAAGCTTGGCGAGGCAGATTATTCATTGCTTGCATTTTGTTGTTGCAACCACCATTGTTTTATTTTGGGAAGTGCAATTAAAAACCAACGGGTAAAATAATTGGTTTCTTGTTCCATCAATTGTTCTATGGTTTCAAAGGAGCTGAATTTGTAATTGGCCACTTCGGTAGGATTGGGCTGAATAGATCCATTATAATAACCAATAAAAACATGGTCGAATTCGTACTCGGTTAATCCATTCTCAAAAGGTGCTTGGTAAACAAAGTCGAAGATTTTTTCCAACTCAGTTTCAAAACCCATTTCTTCTTTCAACCTTCTATGAGCGGCGGCTAAAGTGGATTCATTGGGGCGGGGGTGACTGCAACAGGTGTTGGTCCACAATCCACCGCTATGGTATTTATTCAGTGCTCTTTGTTGCAAAAGCATTTCTCCTTTTTCGTTAAAAATAAATACACTAAAAGCCCTGTGCAATAAAGCTTTTTCATGGGCTTCTATTTTTTCCATTCGTCCGATCTCATTATCTAGCTGATCTACTAAAATAACTTGCTCCATCATTGGCCAATTAAAAAATATTAAGGGTGCTTCTAATGCCTGCTTTTGCTAGGATATATATTTTTCCATAATCAGGAATTCTAATCCGCTCTTCCATAATATTTTGAGGAGCTAGTTTCTTTATTTTATTAAATAAGCTTAGGTAATATTTATAAGCAACGTATACCCCAAATCGGGCTTTGATGGGGAGTTGCAGAATTCCTTGGTAAGCGTGGTTAAAATCATTTTGTATATCCGATTCTATATTGCGTTTGTCTGCTTCTGTAAAATTTTTAAAATCACAGCCGGGGAAATATACCCTACTCAATCCTTCAAAATCGGCTTTAAGATCTCGCAGAAAATTTACTTTTTGAAAAGCAGCTCCTAAACTTCTGGCAAATGGTTTTAAGTTTTCATAGTTGCTGATATTGCCTTCGCAAAAAACAGATAAACACATCAGGCCCACAACTTCTGCACTACCATAAATATATTCATCATAGCCAAGTTTATCATAGTTGTTTTTGTTGAGATCCATTTCCATGCTATTAAAAAAAGCGGCTACCAATTGCTTGTCAATTCCATATTTGTGAAAGGTCAACTGAAAACTATGCAGAATAGGATTGATGCTTATTTTATCGTCAATAGCACGATAAGCGGCAGCTTTAAATTCTTTCAGCAGCGCTTCTTTGGGGTACTCATGAAAACTATCTACAATTTCATCGGCAAAACGAACGAATCCATAAATATTAAAAATGGGTTGGCGCATGTCTTTATGAAGCAGGCGAATAGAGGAGGAAAAGCTGGTGCTGTATTGCTCCGTAGTTATTCTGCTGCAGTGTTCACTCACTTCATGGAATAGATTAATCATAGTACAATTCACCTTAAAACTAAATAATAGATCATGAATAAACCAATAAAATTTGCATTTGCAATCTACTGAACAATTGTGAACGCTGTTTGCTTATTTAAAAGCTTTCACAATTTCTGCAGATACCAATTCCCCACTAATTAAACTGGGCGGAACCCCGGGCCCAGGCACTGTGAGTTGTCCCGTAAAAAACAAGTTTTTAACTTTTTTGCTTCTACAAGACGGCTTTAAAACAGCAGTTTGTAGCAAAGTGTTCGCTAAACCATAAGCATTTCCTTTAAAAGAATGGTATTCACTGATAAAGTCACGGGTAGCAAAGGATTTTTTATAGATGATGGCATTGGAAATGGACTGGTTAAAATGCTTTTCCATGCGAAGCATCATTTTTTCAAGGTAGCTTTCTCGCAGCATTTCTGTGTCGCCTTCTAAACCCGCCGCAACAGGAATGAGCAGGAATAGGTTTTCACAGCCCTCGGGTGCTACGGTATTATCGGTTGCAGAAGTGGCACTTACATAAAATAGTGGGTTGGAAGGCCATTGTTTGTTGGTATAAATTTCTGCGCCATGTAGGTTGAAATCTGTATCAAAAAATAGGGAGTGGTGCTGAATGCCCGCTATTTTTTTGTTGAGGCCAATATAATACAGCAAACAACTGGGTGCCATTACTCTTTTCTCCCAATATGCAGCAGAATAAGATTGGTATTGTTTATCTAAAAGTTTGGTCTCAATATGGTGATAATCGGCACCCCCAATTACAATATCGGCATTGAAAGAAACCTTGGTTTCTTGGTTATTTTCTAACTGAACTGCTTCTACGGATTTTGCAATTCCGTTAAGGACGGTAATTTTTTTTACGTGGTGGTTAAACTTAAAAATAACACCTAGAGAAAGCGCCAAATCGTACATACCTTGAACAATTTGATACATTCCTTTTTGTGGATACCAAGTACCGCCTTTGGTGTCAGCATAATTCATCAAGCTGTATAAAGCGGGTGTATTTTCTGGCAAAGCACCCAAGAAAAGTACGGGGAATTCCATCAGCTCCACTAGTTTGGGATGCTTGAAATACTTAGCTACATGGCTTTTCATAGAGCTGAAAACGTCTAGCCGAAACAAGCCTTTAAAAAGATCAATATCAATAAATTCCAACAAGGATTGGCCGGGTTTAAACACCAGCTTTTTTATACCTACTTCATATTTGTAAGCAGCTTCTTTCATAAACAGATCGAGCTGGTTACCTGCGCCAGGTTCCAGTTGTTCAAAGCAATTTTTAAGTTCAGCATAATTGGCGGGAATATCCATAGGACCATCGTTCCAGTAAACTCGGTAAGAAGGATCCAACCGATGAAGTTGATAGAAGTCCGCCACTGTTTTATTAAACTGATTAAAAAATCGTTCAAAAACATCGGGCATCCAATACCAACTGGGACCCATATCAAATGTAAAGCCAGCTTCAGTAAATTGCCTAGCGCGACCGCCAGGAGTGGCATGTTTTTCTAAAACGGTAATATCATAACCAGCTTTCGCCATAAAGCAGGCAGCAGATAACCCTGCAAAGCCAGAACCAATAATTACAACTTTCTTATTCAGCAATTTGGGGATGGTTTGAGCAAGCAAAAATACTAGATAAGTTAGAAACGCTCAACATGAGATTTCAGCAGTTTGCGTGCAAAGTGAATTCTGCTTTTAATGGTACCCAGCGGCTCATCAAGCATGTCTGCAATTTCATGGTATTTATACCCATCAAAATAAAGCAGGAAAGGATTTTTAAATATTTCTGGCAAGTTGTGAATGGCTTGCTTTACTTCTTTCATATTAATACTGGCGATTGCTTCGTTGGCTACGGCAGTCTGGTTAAAATCGAGCAGAAACTCATTGGGCGTATTATCAAAAATAGTGCTCTGCTTGGCTTTTCTTCTGTAATTGTTTATGAAGATATTGCGCATGATGGTGTACAACCATGCTTTTATATTGGTACCTACATTGTACTTGTCTTTATTGGCCAATGCACGAAATAGGGTTTCTTGAAAAAGATCTTTGGCGGCTTCTTGGTCGCGCGTCAACGTCATTGCAAAAGGCTTAAGGAAATCTGCATGGGTGGTGAGCATTTCATTGAAGTTAATGGTCGACATATGATTATGTTTAATCTTTTAAAACACAAAGTTAAACAAAATTCGAATCCAATTCATTTTTTTTGAAAAGAAAAAATATAGTGATAACCCTTCTGATAATCAATTAATTAGGGGAAAATAAAAGCCTCGAACCCACTTGGGGTTCGAGGCGGAGCCGTTAGTTAGGGTGTTTATAAGCTAGCAATACAGTCCATTACTTCTGCTAGCGATTTTTTAAAAGTGATATTAGCAGGAATTCTTTTTTTGTACGTTTGGGTAAGTACGCCTGATAAGTACACTTGAAATTCGGGCAATCGGTTTTGAACATTTACCAAGAATTTCTCAAAATTAAAGTTGTGAGCAACCGAAGTTAAGTGAGAATAGATCAAGGTTGGCTGTTTCAGGTTGGCTACATATTCTACGTCTTTCATAGGAACATTTGAACCTAGGTAGAGTACTTTAATGCCGCGAATCTTTAATAGATAATGCATGAATAGAATGCCCAGTTCATGGTGTTCACCTTCGGGAAGAAACAACAAGACAGTTTTTCTAATCACTACATGGGGATTGCAATTTTCTATACCAACAATAATTTTCTGACGCACTATATTAGTCACCAAATGTTCTTGAGCGGGATTTATATGGTTGGTTACCCATAAAATGCCAATCCTTTCTAGAAAAGGAAAAATAATATTAGTGATAGATTTCTCAATACCCTTTGTTTGAATATAATTATGGAGTAGCAATTCAAACGCGTCCATTTGCATATCTACCATGCAATGAATCATTTCATTAACCAAGCGTTCTTGTTGGGCTTGCTGATGAGAGAGAGAAACAATTTTTTCTTTCATCTCATCTTCCGACATTCTATCTATATTAGAAATTTTATACCCGTATTTATTCAGCAAAGCAATATTCAAAATGGTTTTCAGCTCTGCATTAGAATAATATCGAATATTTGTATCGGTACGTTGGGGATTTAAAAAAGAATAGCGTTGCTCCCAAATACGAATAGTATGGGCTTTAATTCCAGATAAATTTTCCAAATCTTTGATGGTAAATGCATTCATAATAAGCGCAAGTAAAATTAAATAAGTACAAATTTGCCTTAGAAACGGCGCAATCGTTTATTGGTTAACCCTATTAACTAAATAAAGCCGATTTTGTTTAAAAAATCGGCTTTAAAGTTTAAAAGAGTTCTACTTACAGCAAATAAAAGCTATTATTTTAGTCGCCTCAAATATTCTCCATATCCACTTTTTGCGTATTTATCGGCCAAAACGGTGAGTGCTGCTTTATCAATAAAACCCATTCTAAAAGCCACTTCTTCAATACATCCCACTTTCTGAC
>JAAFJB010000136.1 GCA_013297995.1 Chitinophagales bacterium
AATGGAGGCTTTGGGCATGATGCCACTGGGTTTAAGTACATTGGCGGTGGATAGTGAACTAAGAATGGATATGTCTCGCAATGCGGGTAAAAGAATTGTAGAAATGGTGGCGGAAGATCTTAGGCCAGCCGCTATTTTAACGGAAGCTGCGTTTAAAAATGCCGTTGCTTTATTAATGGCATTAGGCGGCTCTACCAATGCCTTATTGCACCTTACCGCTATTGCAGGTAGATTAAATATTCATTTATATCCTACTGTTTTTAATGAAATAGGAAAGAAAGTTCCTTGCATTACCAATGTGCAACCAGCTGGAACCAAACTGATTGATGAGTTTGATAAAGAAGGTGGAATGCCCGCTGTTCTACTTGCATTGAATTCGGTTTTAAACGGCAGCGTAATTACTTATACTGGCCAAACCTTAAACAGTTTACTTGCGCATATTAAACCAGCTAGTAAAGATATGGTATATCCGCTGTCTCATCCATTAACAGCCGCTCCTACCATCGCAATTTTAACTGGTAATATTGCTCCATTGGGTGCGGTATTAAAAGTGGCTGCAGCCTCTCCTGAATTGCTCAACCATCGTGGTAAAGCATTGGTATTTGATCACTATAATGATATGCTTAACAGGATTGACTTACCCGATTTGCCAGTAGATGCTTCTACTGTTTTGGTACTTAGAAATGCGGGGCCAAAAGCAGTACCTGGCATGCCAGAATGGGGGATGATTCCGATTCCCAAAAAATTACAATTAATGGGGGTGAAAGATATGGTTCGCATCAGTGATGCCCGTATGAGCGGTACAAGCTTTGGTACGGTAATATTGCATATTGCTCCCGAAGCTGCCATGGGCGGTAATCTTGCCTTTATTAAAGATGGTGATTTTATTTCTATCAATATTGCTGAAAGAACCCTCAACTTAGAAATCAGTGAGCTTGAACTAGCACAAAGAAAGGCCGTATTCAGTCTCCCCATTTCTAAACACAAACGAGGTTATCCGGCTTTGTATATTCGGGAAGTATTGCAAGCCAATGAAGGTTGTGATTTTGATTTTTTGAGACCTAAAAATGAAGATGAATTAATTTTTATTGAACCCATTGTTGGAAGATCATAACAAACAGAACCTATTTATTTAAAATGTACACCTATGCTTGTTGAATCTGCCTTCCATTTAAATATTGAACACGGCGAAGGGCCTTTGTGGGATCATGCTACCCATTCTCTTTATTGGGTAGATTTATTTGCAGGTGACTTTTATAAGGGAGATCCTGTAACCGGAACCTTTTCAAAAAAAAATATTGGTCAGCCCATTGGTACAATTGCCCTTAAACAATCGGGTGGAATTGTATTTGCTGCCCATGAGGGATTTGGCTTTACTTCTATAGAAGAAAATATGCCCGTGGTTTTTTTTAATAACCCCCAAACCAATTATCCAGAAACAAGATTTAACGATGGTAAGGTAGATCCTCTGGGAAATTTTGTGGCGGGTACCATGACTTTCGATGGACAAAAACCTATTGGTCAGCTTTTTCAATTGAGCAGTAACAATAAGGTTCAATGCTTAGAAAACCAACTCATGTTGAGTAATGGAATGGACTGGAGTGTGGACGGTTCCCAATTCTTTTTTGTAGATACTGTGCGGCAAGTAATGTATCAATACGATTACAATATAAAAGATGGCGCTATCTCTAATCGCAGCAATTTTATTGAATTTGAAAAAGATGAATTCCCCGATGGCTTTTGTATGGATGTTGACGGTAATTTTTGGGTAGCTATATGGGGCAGTAGTAAAATTTTACAGTTTGATTATACCGGAAAAAGAATGGGTAGTATTGACTTGCCCGTTAGCTATCCTACCAGTTGTTGTTTTGGCGGAGCTGATTTATCTACACTGTTTATTACAACTTCAAAAGTTGAATTGTCTGAAACAGATCGGTTAAAAGAACCACTTGCAGGTACAATTTTAAAAATTGAGACCAATAGTAAAGGCCAGCTAATGCGCAGGTTTCAAGGATAAAATTACAATACAAAAAGTATGGGTAAGATCTTCAAATTAAGTACTGTTATATTTGTTTTCTTTTGTTGTAAAACAGGGGCTGCTCAAACCGAACAATTGGGATACCATCCAATTATAACCGATTCAGCTGGAAAAATTATTGCTTGGAATCATTCAGATCCAGGAAAAGCATATACCGATATCATTACACGAGTATGGCATTTTTGGGATACCATGCGAACAGATCTTAACGGACTTCCCTACTATATGAATCACCAAGTTTGGAATGAAGGCGTTAATGATAAAAGAGGCGTTGCTGGCTCACAGTTTGAAATGGCTTTGAATTCATGGCGATTGCTGTATCAATTTTCTGGAGATGAGCGACTGGTAGAAAATATGCGGTTTATGGCAGACTACTATCTTAGTCATAGTCTCTCTCCTGCAAATGCTAACTGGCCTAATATTCCTTATCCTTACAATACACTACTCTATGCTGGTAAATATGATGGGGACATGGTAATTGGTAGAAACTATACACAGCCTGATAAAGCAGGTGCTTTTGCTAATGAATTATTGTATTTGTATAAGTTGCTAGGCAATGGTAGTCACGGCCAAACTCCTACCCAAATTTATTTGAATTCAGCCATTGATATTGCCAATACCCTCGTAAAAAATATAATTACAGGAGATGCCGATCATTCTCCCCTTCCTTTTAAAGTACATGCCCTGCTTGGTGTTAATGGGGTGATTAAAAATAGGGAAGGCAAAAATGAAAAAGTAATTTTTAGTGCTTATACCACCAACTGGAGTGGAACGATAGAACTCTTACTCTCACTGGTTGAAATGAAAAAAGGCAATACCATTGCTTATCAAAAAGCAGCCAATACGCTACTGGCATGGATGAAGAAATACCCCCTAAAAAATAATCGCTGGGGACCTTTTTTTGAAGATATTGTGGGCTGGAGTGATACACAAATAAATGCCATCAGTTTCGCGCAGTTTATGATGAACCATCCTCAATATTTTCCCGACTGGAAACCTACCGTGAAAAATATTTTTGATTGGGTATATGCCAAAGTAGGAAATAAAAAATGGAATAAATATGGAGTTACGGTAATTAATGAGCAAACTGCTTACCAGATGCCCGGTAATAGTCACTCAGCGCGACAAGCAGCGGCTGAATTACAATATATGCAATTAACTGGTGATAGCACTTATAAGGAGAACGCCATACGCATGCTTAACTGGGCTACTTATATGGTAGATGCTAACGGAAGAAATCAATACTTGAATGATGATCATTGGCTTTCTGATGGCTATGGAGATTATATTCGGCACTACCTCAACGCTTTTGCTGCTATGCCGCTATTAGCCCCCGCAGATGAAGACCATATAGTATCTTCCAGTTCTGTTGTTCAAATGGTTCAGTATCCCCATAGTCCCTATAAAAGACCCGATCATGAAGAAAGGCCTTTGGGAATAAAAATACGGTACAGCACCTACCATAACAAGGGTATAGAAACCATTAGACTCACCAAAAAACCTGCTAAAATCTGGTTCAATTCAAAGCCAGCTAATGAAATCAATCAACATTCAAATGAGGGATACCAATGGCAGGCTTTGGCCCAAGGTGGTTTGCTGCAGATTCATCGTATGAATGCCAATGATGTGATAATTTTTGAATAAAGCATTTATTTTATTGGCTATCTAAGCACAGTGCGGCACAGTGTTTTCATAGTTTTTTTGTTTATTTAGCTTCTTAATTCTGCTTCTATGCTAAAATTTATTTATTCCTTTATCAGCCTGCTAATGGTTACAAGCTGCTTTTTTTCTGGCATAAAGGCACAAACCAATTCGCAAATCATCTTTCCTTCAAAATCTGTTGAATACCAGCCCTTAGATAAAGTATCGTTTCTTTGTTTAGGGGAGGGCACTATTGTGGTAAAAGACGGCAAAGGCAGGGAATATTTTCGTGCAAAAGCAGTACCTAATTTTTCTTTTATTGTGGGAGGTGCGGCTGGAATGCAATCCATCACTTTATTAAACAAAGCAGGAAAGGAACTGGCCACAAATTATTTTTTATTGAAAACTGAAACCCATATTGAAGATGGTGGAAAAATATCATCGCTTTTTAAAATCTTGTACAATGGCATGATTAACGAAGAAAGAAAAGGATATTTTGAAATGAAATGGCGCGACTCTGCCTATAAAATGTTTGTGCCTTGGGATCTCGACAATAATAACGTAATGAATGGAATACAATATTTTGTTCCTCACGGAAATGGTCTCACCGATTTACTTCGCCAAACCCAAGCCGCAAATGGAATGATCTGGAGCTTTGTTTCTACCTATAGAGGCGGTATGGGAAACGCAGAATATTTTGAAACTGCGTATGACCCAATTGGTTATTTTAAAAAAGATAAGGATTTATTTTTTGTTCGTCAACCCGTTGATAATCATTCTGACTATAATTATGTAAATATGTTTTACAAACATTGGCGAGCCAGTGGCGATATAGCTTGGATGAAAAAAACACTCGCTTCGGCAGCATTGGCACTTGATTATTGCTATACTGATACAGTTCGTTGGAGTAAAAAATTTGAACTATTAAAAAGACCTTATTGTATTGACTCCTGGGATTTTCAAGTGGATGATGAATATACTCCGCCAGCACCTGTGAGTCACACTATGGTAATTGTGCCCGGTAAAACCAAATACGGTATTTTTTTTGGCGATAATACTGGTTACTATGAAGCCTGTAATCAATTGGCTGAAATGTATGCATTTGCTGGTGAAAAAGATAAAGCAGCTTTATACAAAAATAGGGGTGCAGCCATCTTGAAAAACTTAATTGCATTGAGTTGGAATGGACATTTTTTTACGCATTTTATTGACGAAGATCCCTTGGTTAAACGCAATTTAGGGGTGGATGAAAAATCACAAATTGCACAAGGTAATATGTATTCTATCAATCGTGGCTTACCTCAAGAAATAAATAAAGCCATTATTGAAACCTATAAAAAATTAAAAAATAATTTACCAATAGGTTCTCCGGGTGAATGGTACGCTATATACCCTCCGTTTGAAAAAGGATTTGGTGGCCACGATGAAAAGTGGCAGT
>JAAFJB010000137.1 GCA_013297995.1 Chitinophagales bacterium
ACCCGGTTCGCCAATTGGCTCATCATCTTGACCAGCAATGCTTCCTTTCTTGGTTTTTTTACCATTACCCTTGAAAAGAACGGTCATTCTGCCAATATCTTTCTTACTTACAGCGGTAGTTTCATCGTAAATACCAAAGCATACAGAAACACTATCGCTCTTATATTTGCTTTTTAATTGAGCAAGGTAATTGTTAAGGTCTTTCACAGAAAAAGTAACTGACTCCGTTTTTTTTGCTCCGGTAAAAGCCTTACTAAAACTGGCTTGCATTCTGGCAGCAGCTTCCTCGGTAATAAGACCGTTAATGGAGCTGGTAGCAGAACCGCTGATGGCCATTTCTGTGTTAGTTTCAGAAGCACGCAATGCATTGGCATCGGTCTGGTCTTTTTCACAAGAAATAAAAGTAGTTGCCAATAAAAAACTGCCTATTACGCTAAGGCTTTTGCGAAAATTGAATTTCATAGTAAATAGTTTAATTAATTGCTTGCTAATAAGCTGCAATATAAGGGAAGGAAGGATCATATATACTTCAATTCTTAGTCTAAAAACTGCCCCAAAATTTAAATGTTGATAATCAGTAATTTGTAAAAATATACTACAAGAAAATCGTTAAATAACGGCAGCTCACCTTATTTATTACTACATGCATCCTACTCAGGCTGCTTGGTTTTAAAGGGTTGCTTGGTATATATTCAATACAATTGCCGCTGAATTCCTTTTTTATTTACCCACCATACTACGCCTACCAAACCTAGCGCAATAGCAAAGGTATAGGGTGAAAGCCAGGCCGAAACTTTCATTTGTTGGTTGTTCAATACTTGTTGCAATATCTTTTGTAAAATACCAACCACCAATAGGCTGGCGCCAATAGCTATTAAATGCGGAGGCAAGAACTGCCGCATTAAAAACCTACTCAATTGTTTGGGAGAAGCTCCTAAACTAACCAGTAAAACAATTTCTGGCTTTGCCTGCGCAATACTTACTTCAAGCATAAGCATAAAAATAAGCAAGGCAAATGCCAACAATACTATTCCAGTAATGCCTGCTATGGCTACTATGGTATCTACCAGCTTGCGGTATTTACTAAACCGCATTTTTTGTGTTTCTGTGGTTAGCTGGTTGCGCTTTAAAAAAGTAGATAGTGCTGGGTTGCTCGGATCTTTTGTTTTGATGATTACCCTAGATATGCCCGTCATTTCTTGGTTTGCAAATACTTTATTTCCCCACTGCATAAATTCTTCTGGCACCAATAATGCCGCAATACGATCACTAAATCCTACTATTTTTCCATTCAAACTTATTGCGCCTTTGGGACTGTATATATTTACTTTAAATACCAACATTTTAAGAATATTGGTACTAAGCTGTGGTAGATTCTGCGAAAATGAAAACTGAAAATTGTAGAAGTCCAAAAACTGGTTGGGTACAATAATGGGAATAAATTCCGATTGCTCCTGCCAGGCCCATTTCACCCCCGGTATATCAATAAAATCAGCACCCACACTTTCAAAAGAAATATCCGTATAAAAGGGAAAACTGCTGCTTTTACTTTCTATACTTGCTTTAAAGTGGCTGGGTGTTAATACCCCAACTGCATCTACAAAGGGTTGTTGGGCCAATTGCTTCACCTGCGCATCGGCAATGGTGGTATTGCTCATGCTGCCATTATTTAACTGCTTATTGATTACCAAAAAATCAGCAATACTGTCGCTCCCATTCGATTGGTTTAATAATTGGTGATAATTTACCTGTAACTGTACAGAAATCAATAGCAATAGCAATGCAGCGGAGAGTGCCACCATGGCCATTACCATCTTGACTTTTCCCGCTCTATTGCGAATAAGTTTGGTGAGTATGCTGTTTAATGGGCGCATTATAAATGATAAGTACTGGTATAATTAAAAAAACAGTCGTCGTCTAAATTGGTCACCAGCATGCCCGCATTTCTTTTTTTACATTCTCTTTCAATCAACGCAATGGCTTTGGAGGTATTGGCTTGGTCTAGGTTGCTGAAAGGCTCGTCCATCAGCAACCAATGAAAGGGTTGCACCAATGCCCTTATAATGGCAATGCGCTGCTGCTCTCCATAACTGCATTGGAATACAGGCTGGTGCATAATATGGCTGATGCCCAATTCATCTGCCATCTCTTCTACTGCTGCTGGCAAACAATAGGGATTTTGTAAAACCCTATTCAGTTCAATATTCTCACGGGCAGTGAGTTGTGGAAAAAGTCGTAGATCCTGAAATACAATACTACATTCTTGCTGTCGCCATACCGCAATAGCTTCACCAGATAAATGGGAAAGGGGTTGCTGTTGGTATAAAATGCTGCCAGTATAATCTTTTCTTAACCCGTACAAAAAATGAATCAGTGTGGTTTTACCCGTTCCGCTGGGAGCCGTTATTTTAATGCATTCGCTGGGGTTCAATTGCACCATCTTGCCCCAAATATCTGAGTGGCCAATTGACGGTCTATCTTTTAGGGTATGGGGAATAATATTTTGCAGTTGAAACATCTTGGCTGTTTGCAATTTAGTTGGCTCTAATTACTGCCGGAAAGCCAGCGGGAAATTGTTTTTCTTCCAGCTCCCTCTCATGTCTCGCTTGGGCACGCAAATCAACCGTAAGATGGGTGAGTAAGCTAACCAAAGTGACCAGACTATTCTGTTGCTCATTTTGCATCCGAATTTCAATGCTAGACGAAACTTTTTTTCCATCAAAATTTTCACTGCTGCCATAGATGGATTTTAGGGTGTTTTTTGCAGTTACAGAAGTGCTGCCGAAAATACCAGCCGAGTCTTTAAAAAATCCGTTTAGGGTTTCGTGTAAGTCAATATAAAACGCAGTAGATTTTCCACTGAAATATTCTTTTACTTCGGGTTTAATGGTGTTGGTTTTGCTTTTAACTAGAAACTGTGCATAGGTAAGCGAGTCGTTGGCAATAATAATTTCTTTGTTATTGGCCATCATAAAAAAGCCAGCGGCGGTAAGTAATTCGCCCGCTTTGTAGTTATTACCTGATTGAGTTACCCATCCTGCTTGAACCGCAATTTTCATGGCATTGTGAAAGTTTTTTTCGTTGCCAACAGGCAGTTGAGCAATTAATTTACCAATAGGTTGTTTGATGGTAAGCGAGAGTTCATCTATTTTAGTTTGAGGCTCATTCATGCGGATGCCTAGGTCTGAAACCACTACAGCAATATCACCAGTAAGGGCAGCAAAAAAGTCAGCACTATTAATACCGCTTTTACTTAGAAAGCCGTTAACAAGGGTTTCCACTTCTAATTGCTTTAAAACTCCGCTTGCGATGGCGGGGTTAAAAGAAGCCATAAAAATAGCGTTGATATGTTGGGAGGGATAGTTGTTAATTAAGGAGAGATTAACGGTAGGACCAGCATAATTTTTTAGAATACTAGTAGCGAGTAAATTAGGAGAGAGGGTGGCAGAAGCCAGTATTTTACCAGTCTCAAAACTAAGGGTAGCGGTCAGGAAATTATCATTCAGCAGTTCTTCAAGTTTGGGCAGTTGGAGGGGCAAATCATTTAGTGCATTCAAAGAATTAGAGGATGCGAAAAAATAACCTTCAGAGTTTTGTTTAAACATATTTTCAAAGGCAGAGATAGAGGCAATGGAAGCAGATAGGGGTTGGTTAAAACGCTGGCTCATTTCATTGAGCATATTTTTCTTTTCATCTGTTTTTGCTGGAATGATAAATCGCATTTTTACGGTGTCGTAGAAAGGCTTAACTTTTTGGGAATAGAAGCAGAGCATTGCATACGATTTATCCCAGGCAAGGATGCCAGTATTACCGAGAAAAGTATAGCTAAAGTTTTTTTCTTTTTGAATGGGAGAGGGTGCAAAAATTTTATGGGCAGAGAGGGCAGCGCTAAAATCAGCTTCGTTGGAAAGGCTGGCTAAAATATTCAGGGTGCTGATATTACTGTTAGCGGATCCTTTTTTTTGCTGGGTAAAAAAGTGAAACCTTTCTTTCCAGTTAATGCCGGCATGGTTTTGAAAAAGGCTGACTATTTTTTTATCGGCAATATCGGTGGAGTCATTGGTGAAAATACCGTTCAGCACACTGTCAATATTAATACCACCGTTTTGAAGCTTATCTTTTAAAGCGTAGGGGTGAATGGTAAAAACGGCCAGCGCGTTTTTCGGAATCAGTCGCGTTTCTTTGGGCGCATTATTACTACAGGACAGTAAGAGAGCGGAGGAGAGCAGTGTAAAACAAAGTAGGTTAAAAAAGCGAGTCATGGGTAAGGCTTAAAGTAATCAGTTAAAATAAAACATGAAGATAAACCTACAAATAATACAAAGTGGTAAAAAATGGAGCAGCGTTAAAAGAGCGAGTTAAATGGTGGTAGTGGTGGGGCGAATATAACTAAACCCCCAACATTTACATGCTGGAGGTAAGCGGGGGGGAATTATTCAATAATAATTTTTGTTACACTGGTTTGGTTATTTCTATCAACCTGCATAATGTAAAGACCTTTTCTTAAACCTGCAAGGTTGAGTGGATAGGATTTGCTATTGATATCAGTTTTTGTAAATTCTTTCACCAATAAGCTGGTATTGAATTCGAATAAGGAAATAATGGTTTTGCCGGTAGAGTTAACCGATCTTAGCGGCATTGGATCTGCTTCTTTACGGAGGTTGGTGCTGGTAGATTCAAGCGGGAGTGGTTCGGCAAAAGTTATATTAATATCATTTTTGGTAGGATTGGGGGAGGCAATAACTCTACCGGAGAGGGGAATACTGGCAACAAAAACAACAAACTTATCATTGGAAGAAGTGCAACCATTTAGTGTATTGGTAAGTGTGGTTTTAAGAACAATGGTAGGTGCATTAGGGCCAGAGAGGGTGAAGTTGCAGATGGCATTGTTACTAGAATAATTGCTCCAGCCGCTGTTACCACTAATTCGTGTCCAGCTAAAAGTATTTGAGCCTGGCATAAGGGAGGAAGTCTGCACCCTAAAATTACCTGTTTGGGTATAAATGGTTTTGGAATTGGTAGATCCAAAGTCAATATATTGCGTAAGGGTATTATTTCTACTGTAGCCAACTAGAATATCACTAAGTGCGGTACCAACTT
>JAAFJB010000138.1 GCA_013297995.1 Chitinophagales bacterium
CAATTTGTTTGCATATCATTTTTCTCTTAGATTAGCGGTTCTAAGTCATGATAAGTGGCTTTCTTAAACAAAAAACTAAACTAATGAGAAAAAAAATTCTAATGAGTTTTTGTGCGTTCCTGTTTGCGAGTTTAACGCTTATAGCACAGAACATTACTGTAACTGGAAAGGTTACAGAAGGGAATAATAAAATCCCACTCTCGGGAGCAACAATAAGTAGTAATGGCAAAGCACTAGGGTTAACAAAGCCTGACGGGAGTTTTTCAGTATCAGTTCCGAATGGTACTAAGAAGCTGATTGTGAGTTATGTTGGGCTTGAAGATCAAGTTATTAATGTGGGTGCAGGTTCTCAAAATATTAACTTAGGTAATGACAATAAATCTTTAAATGAAGTAATTGTTACTGGTTATTCTGCTCGTCAAAAACGATCTAATATTGGTTCTGCTGTAGCAATAGCCGCAGATGAAGTAAGCTCACAACCACTTGCTTCATTCGATCAAATGTTGCAAGGTCAGGTTGCTGGCTTAAATGTAAAGTCAGGATCTGGACAGCCTGGTAGAAGTGCAGACGTAGTAATACGTGGAAAAGGATCTATCAATGGATCAAATTCACCACTTTATATTGTTGATGGAGTAGAAGTGAGGGCAGAAGATTTCAGCACGATGAACCCTGCAGATTTTGAATCCTACACTATATTAAAGGATGCTGCCTCTACATCTATCTATGGCTCACGAGGTGCCAATGGGGTAATTGTGATCACTACTAAAAGAGGTAAAGCTGGTAAGATTCAGTTTACTTATGATGGACAATTCGGATCTTCTCGACTGCCAAAAAACCAGTTGGAGTTAATGAATACCAAAGAGAAGTTAGACTTTGAAATGGATATTGCGGGAAATCCTTGGGGTTGGTCACCTGCAGAAGTTGCTGATTTTAGAAAGGTAGAAGTAAATTGGAATGATTATGTATTTCAAAAAGGAAGTACTACTTCCCACCAATTTTCGGCTTCGGGAGGAAATGACAAAACCACTTTTTATGCTTCTTTTGGTGCGTTTAATCAACAAGGTGTTGTTATTGCTACTGGTCTTAAACGATATACAGGAAGGGTTAATATAGCACATGCTGATAATAATATCAAAATGGGGGTTAATATTTCTGGTGGATGGTCTGATGCTAATAGAACCAGCGAAGGCGACCAAAGTATCGGCTCTCCATTAAATACTGTTATTTGGGCACTCCCTTATGAAACACCATACGATGCAAATGGTAAATATACCAACTCTGTTCAATTTCCCTTCTGGCTCAATCCAATAGAAGAATTAAGGGAAAATGGAGACAATCTTTGGCAAATTAAAGGAACTGGTAATGCATATTTGGAATACAAGTTCCCATTTGTAAAAAATCTCTCCTATCGCCTTAATGTAGGTGGTGATTATTCTCAAGACGAGCGTTTTAATATTACTAATAGGGGAACACAAAATGCACTACAAAGCGGTGCGCTCGGCAACCCAGTTGTGGCTGAAGGTACTGTTTCCCGCTTTTTTGATAAGCGTTTCAGATACACCCTTACACAAAGTTTAAGTTACAAAACAACACTAGATAAAAAAGGGGAACACACTTTATCTGCTTCTGCTTTTTATGAATTTGTAAAGCGTAGAGGTCGTCGTTTTGGGGTGAATGGTTTTGGTTTATTGTTGCCGTTCCGTAATGAAGCAGGGTTGGTTGCGGGTACAGCCAGCAATGGTTTTATTCCAACAATTACATCTGATCCTGGTAATACTGGAAATTATTTTCCCGATAATAGCAGTATTGTTTCTTATTTTGGAACAGCGGATTATGCTTTTAAAAACCGTTATTTTTTATCAGTTACAGCAAGAACAGATGGATCTTCTAGGTTAAGCCCAATGAATAGGTGGACTAGTTATGGATCTATTGCCGCGGGTTGGATTATTTCTGATGAAGCATTTTTTCAAAAGAATGATAACGCAGTAAATTTCCTAAAATTCAAAGCCAGTTATGGTACGGTGGGTAATCAAAATGGCATCGGAGATTTTCCTTATCTACAGCAATATGGAAGAGGTACGTACGGTGGCAGTGGAACTTTGCAAGTAAATAGATTGGCTAATAACGAACTTACTTGGGAAAAAAGAAGAACCATTAATTTGGGCGTTGAATTTGAAATGTTTAGAAGTAAGGTTAGAGGTACTATTGAATTGTACAATGGATTAACGTCAGGGTTGTATTTAGCGCCCTATGTGCCTGCTACCAGTGGTGGTGCTGGAAATATCTTAGTCAATAATGGCAGTATGGTGAACAAGGGGATAGAAGTTAGTCTCGGATTTAAATTGATTGACCAGCGTGATTTTAAATGGAATATTGATTTGAATTATGCGCACAACAGAAATGAAATAAAATCACTTCCTGATAACCAAAATTTACAATTATATGGAACTGCACTTGCACTTCAGCAGGGCAAACCTTTTAATAGTTTTTATTTGGTGAAATATGCGGGTGTAAATCCCGATAACGGCAATTCGCAATATTTAAAAGCTGATGGAAAAACCATTACAGAAGAATATGATGCCAACGACTTAGTAGTACTTGGTACAAGCGATGCGCCTCATAATGCGGGACTTACCAATACTTTTCGATATAAAGGCTTTGAATTATCTGCTTTATTTGTAGCATCTGCAGGTAATTATATTTATAATAATGCGCGATACAATGTTGAGTTTTATCAATACACAACTTCTGGTTTTGCTCGCAGTGGTTTAACGGCATGGACAACTCCAGGGCAGATCACCAATTTCCCTCGTATTGATGAAGCTACCCAATCAAGCACAACTAGGTTCTTAGAGAAAGGAGATTTTTGGAGATTGAGAAATATCATGGTGTCTTATGATTTGCCAAAAAGTATAACCAATAAATTGAGAATTCAGGGACTGCGTTTTTATGCTCAGGGTCAGAATTTGTTTTCTAAGTTCCAATTCCAAGGATGGGATGCTGAAACATCAACAGTTAGTGGAGGTGATTCTGGTGAGTCAATCGCTGGTTCTCAATATCCACCACTCAAAACAGTAAACGTAGGTCTGCGATTAATTTTTTAAAACAACTAATCAAGCAGATTGATATGAGCCAAACGAAATTTGTTACCAATACTAAATCTCAATTTGCAAATTCACTAGCTGAAATCAATAAAAATCAACACATGAAAAATAAAATATTAATAGCAAGCATTTTTTTGGTGTCTATCACCTTATTTAGTGCATGCCACAAACAACTAGATACTAAGCCAGAAGGGCAGCTAACAGAGCTTACCACTTTTGATGATGTTCAAAATGCACTTAGGGGTTGTTATGATGGTTTTCAAAGTGCCAATTACTACGGCAATACTTCAAACTCAGGTAATCCAAGTGGTTGGAGCGCATTGCCTGATATAATGGGTGATGACTTTGTGGAATCATTTGAAAGCCTTGGTAACTGGAATACAATGTCTGAAATGATTTATGCAACAGATGCACCAATAGTACAAGGGTTGTTTCGTCAGCCTTACGAAATTATTACTAGGGTAAATAATTTATTAAAATTTCTTACCCCTTATGAAACTGGTGCAACAGCAAACGAAGCCAAACGAATCAAAGCTCAGGCACTGGCAATAAGGGCACATGCACATTTTGATTTGCTGCGGTATTTTGCATCTGATTATGGAAGAAATGCCACAGCATTGGGAGTGCCTTATATTACCACTTTTGACCCAACTACAGCCTTATCTTCCTTCCCCGCAAGAAAAACGGTTAAGGAAAATTATGATGCCATTTATGAGGACTTGAATAATGCATTGGTTTCCTTTAGGTCTGGTGGAAATACAACAAGTAATACTTCAAGAAACTTAATTGATAGTATTGTTGTTTATGCTATGCGTACAAGGGTTAATTATTACGCTTCCCAATGGAGTGCTGTTGTGGCTGACGCAACCATTGCATTGAATGCTAGACCAATTTCAAATACTAGTAATTTTGTAACTTCATTTACTGCTGCGGGAGAAGCTGCTCCAGCTACAGAAATTTATTGGGCTATACCAGCAGATAATGCTTTGAGACCTGGTGGTTCTACTAGCGGCACTTCGGCTTCCTATAGGGTTACTACCGCAACCACTGCAATTATTCGTTCGTTGGGTGGAGCATATATAAATACAGGGATTACTCGTTTTAACCAATCTGGAATAGGTGTTAGTAGAACACTTTGTTGGAAATACCCAGGTATCCGAAGCTTTAAAGTATATAGAGCTGGCGAAATGATGCTAATGCGCGCTGAAGCAAAGCAACGTTTAGCTGACGTCACAGCATTATCTGATTTAAACTCTCTTCGTACTGAAAGGGGGGTTACCAATGGCAGCGAAACAGGTGTAAATTTACTGAATGCAATACTTCAATTACGTAGGATTGAGTTATTGGGCGAAGGGCATCGTTGGTTTGATATTAAAAGGAGTACTAAAACCATTGTACGGGCTGAGTGCAGCAGTGCGAGCGTGCCCAGTGCTTCTAGGGCAAGTAAATGTACCATTAACCCATCAGAAAGAGGATGGACAATGCCAATCCCGTTTAATGATATAAAAGTCAATGCTAACCTCGTTCAAAATCCTGGATATTAATCAATAACTATTATAAAAAAGCCCCGCTTTCTAATTGGAAGCGGGGCTTTTTTACATCTCCATCACAACTTTATCTCTTCTTCATTTTCATTGAAAAATCTGAATTCTACTATATGGTAATTGGTATTGGCCTTAATATGTATTTTGGTCTTGAATTTCTTTCTCCAAGTTTTTATAATTGAACTG